>CAJQNM010000741.1 GCA_905479665.1 uncultured Saprospiraceae bacterium | reverse complement strand
CTGGGAGCACCTCGATGTATTGCGCACCCTGGGATTTAAGGTGCCAAGCGAGGGGCGGAAGCTTTGTCATCATATAGACGAAGTGATTGCCTTTGTAGAGCAGCGAGAAGAGCTGCGAGAAGCCTATCCATACGAGATCGATGGCATGGTCGTAAAAGTCGATAATTTGGATAGCCACCAGATCATTGGCTCTACGAGCCACCACCCCAGATGGGCTATTGCGTACAAGTTTAAGGCCAAACAAGCCACCACCCGGCTTCTCAATGTCGAATATCAGGTCGGTAAAATCGGCTCGATCACTCCTGTTGCGAAGCTGGAACCAGTTCAGGTAGCGGGCGTAACCGTATCGAGCGTATCTCTTCACAACGAAGACTTTATCAAGGAGCGAGATTTACACTTTGGCGACCATGTGCTTGTGGAGCGAGCAGGAGATGTGATCCCTTACATCGTAAAGGCCCTTCCGGAGTTGCGTGAAGCTGGGGCCAAGAAAATTCACTTTCCCGCCTTCTGTCCGATCAACCAAACTGAGCAAGTGCCCCTAGTCCGGATCGAGAGCGAGGCGGCCTGGCGGTGCCCTCAGTGCAGTTGCGGGGCCCAGGATCTGCAAAAAATCATCTTTCATGTCTCAAAACCTGCCATGAACATTGATGGTTTTGGTAAATCTATCGTAGAGCGTTTTTTTAATCTCGGATGGTTGCAAAGCATACCGGAAGTCTACCAACTAGATTTTGAAAAAATAAGAACCTTGGAGGGGTTTGGTCAGCGCTCGGCTGACAAGCTCCAGGCAGCCATCGAAGTCGCTAAGAAAAATCCGATTCACCGATTGCTGCACAGTCTCACCATTCACCATCTGGGACAGCGAGGTGCCCGCATCTTGGCAGAGCACATTGACCATGTCTTGGATTTATCTCGCTGGACGCTCGAAGACCTCACCAACCTCAAAGACATCGGTCCGGTGCTGGCTGCCAATGTGGTAGCCTATTTTGGAGAAGCGCAGAATCTAGCAGACCTGCGTGCAATGGAGGAGGCCGGGGTAAACCTGCGGCAAACCGACGAAGATGCTCCTCGCAAACATCTCACCACTGGTCCTTTTCTAGATAAAACCATTCTGTTTACTGGAAGCCTGTCGCAAATGACTCGATCTGAGGCCAAGAAGCTTGCAGAAAAGCATGGTGCAAAAGTACTCAGTGGAGTCAGTGCCAATCTCGACATTTTGGTGGTAGGCGAAAAAGCCGGTTCGAAGTTGACTAAAGCTGCAGAATTAGGTACCGTCGAAATTATCGAGGAGCAGACATTTCTGGATCGCATAAATGGTGGGTGAAACAAAAAATCAGGCTACCCGTTTGGTATAGGTAAAATGTTAATTTTGACGCTCTCTAATACCCATTTAAATAGCTCATGGCAATAGCAGAAGTACAATACAGCAGTGAGGTGGAAGCCGTAGATGCGCTGGCACAGGCTTATCAGGATTTGCGCAATGAAATCGGCAAAGTAATTGTCGGACAAGATGAAGTTGTCAAGTCTGTTTTGATCTCATTATTTTCTAATGGCCATAGTCTCCTTGTTGGGGTGCCTGGTCTGGCAAAAACACTGTTGGTAAGCACCATCTCAGATGTATTGGATTTAGAATTTAAGCGTATCCAGTTTACTCCCGATTTGATGCCATCTGATATTATCGGTTCCGAAATACTTGATGAAGACCGTCATTTCAAATTTAACCACGGGCCCCTTTTTGGCAACATTGTACTGGCCGATGAAATAAACCGTACGCCACCAAAGACGCAAGCGGCATTGCTAGAAGCGATGCAAGAGCGATCGGTCACTGTATCGGGTGTGCGGCATCTTCTTCCCGAGCCCTTCTTTGTACTGGCCACGCAAAACCCCATAGAGCAAGAGGGCACCTATCCGCTTCCCGAGGCACAGCTGGATCGATTTATGTTCAATATTCCGCTCACCTACCCAACGTACGAGGAGGAAATCAAGGTAGTCAAGGAAACCACCTCAGATCACAGTCCGGAGCTTGGCAATATTCTTACTGGTGCTCAGATCAAGTACTTCCAAACACTGATTCGCAAGATTCCAATTGCTGACAATGTGCTCGAATATGCTGTAGAGATTGCCAACAAGACGCGGCCACAATCGGGAATGGCTACAGACAAGGTGAAGCAATTTATCACTTGGGGAGCAGGTCCACGCGCATCACAGTATCTCGTTTTGGGTGCAAAATGCCATGCAGTGATCAGTGGCAAATACTCACCCGATATTGAGGATGTACGGGCCGTGGCAAAAAATGTATTGCGACATCGCATCGTACGCAATTACAAGGCAGAGGCAGAGGGGATCACGAACGATGCACTGGTCGAGACGTTGTTTTAGTAGAATACCATAACGTTTATCTTAAATCCTTGGCAATACGCCAAACAAATGCACCTCATCATCTTGTAAGTAAGGTAGGAGGAAGCCATGACTATACGAATCTACATATCAATATTACTCGCGGCACTGATGCTGATGGGTCCCGGCTGCACGGAAGAGGCCCGCAAGCGCCTGGAGCCAAACCCGGTTGCCATTGGCACCCTTAATCAGCTTGCAGTGATTGCTGATCAAGATGTGTGGGATGGACCTGTGGGTGACAGTCTACGTTACTACTATGGGTCAGCCTTTCCAATTCTCCCTACACCCGAACCACTTTTTGACCTTAAGCACTTTACGCCCGAAGATCTCTCCGCCGAGCCTACTCGTCGTGAACTCAAAGCATATCTGATCCTCGCAAATTTTGCGACGGAAAACTCGTCTACCAGCGATATCGTTCGGAAAGACATCGGGGCTTCGAAAGCGCAGCAGGTTCTGAACGACCCCACTTACAACGTAAGCGTAGGTAAAGACAAATGGGCAATCGACCAGATCGTCGTATATCTTTTTGCAGCGGATGAAGCAAAACTGGCCGACCAGGTGGTAGAGCGATTTCCCACGGTTGCCAAAGTGATTCAAAAGAAATATGAACGCCAGATTGACGCGACGGTATACTTGGGAGGACCTGACAATATAATGACCAATAAAGTCAAAGAGTTTGTCGGAGTCGATCTAAAAATACCTCGAAAATTTATTGTCGCCCTCGAGCAGGAGAATCTGATTTGGTTGCGCAGTGATCGATCGGAAGCCATCAATAATTTAATTATTTCGAGACTTCCCTATTCGTCACAAGATCAATTTTCCCTAGACAACATCATCAGCCTGCGAAACCAATTTGGCAAGGAGCTCGTAAGCGGTGCAACCGATAACTCGTACATGACCACAAATGATATCGATCTTCCTGTGGTCGAGCAGCAAATCGAACTCGCAGAAAATTATGCCGTAGAGGCACGAGGAATTTGGGAAATGGTGGGTGAATTTATGGGTGGTCCTTTTTTGACTTACCTCATTCTAGATAAAGCTAATTCTGAACTCATTTTTATCGACTGCTTCGTATTAGCTCCCGGTAAACGGAAACGCAACTATATGTTGCAAATGGAGCACATTGTATCGTCCCTACAGCTCTAATTTTTAGTGAATAGTGAATAACTAATAGTTAGTAATTTTTCACTGTGCTGGCCTGAATTTATTTGTCAGATTTAACTATTGATCATATTTTCAGCAGTAAATATCCTTATTCTAAGTGGCTCCGGGCTCATTTCAAAAATGGAGGAGAACTCATTCCAAGGGTGCTTTAGCCCCTTGAATCTCGCATGCAAGGGGTTAAAACCGCCTTGCAAAGACGCAAAATTTAATCAGAACCAAAACTCATTCCAAGGCGGCTTTAGCCCCTTGAAATTCGCATGCAAGGGGTTGAAATCTCCTTGCAAAGAACTCAAAATTTAATCAGACCAAAACTCATTCCAAGGGTGATTTAGCACCTTGAAATTCGCAAACAAGGGGTTGAAACCGCCTTGGAAAGACGCAAAATTTAATCAGAACCAAAACTCATTCCAAGGGTGATTTAGCCCCTTGAAATTCGCATGCAAGGGGTTGAAACCGCCTTGGAAAGAACTCAAAATTTAATCAGACCAAAACTCATTCCAAGGCGGCTTTAGCCCCTTGAAATTCGCAAACAATGGGTTAAAACCACATTGGATAGAGTCTGGCCATGAAAAACAGAATGAGAAAGTTACCGTCGGAATGGTTAACTCAACCCCAATTATTCACTACTATTTATTCACTATTAACTAGAGAGCCCTAGCTGACAAATTCCAAACTCTTTTGCACAAACGCACTTAGCTCAGCACCTTTCAGCATATTTTGATTGAGACGGGCCAGGTCATATAGATAGCTCACAAAGCCTTCTTTCTTTTC
>CAJQNM010000740.1 GCA_905479665.1 uncultured Saprospiraceae bacterium | reverse complement strand
TCCTCCTCTTCCGCAGACTGATCATGATCAGCGTTGTAACTGTTATGCTGGTTTACCAATGGCAGTACAAAGGTGAAGGTAGTGCCTACGTTTTCTTCGGTCACGAAAAAGATCTTCCCATCAAAAGACTCAATTATATTTTTTGAAATCGCCAAGCCAAGCCCAGTACCAGAGGTCTTGGTTGTGAAGTTTGGATAGAAGACCTTGTCCTGCATTTCTTTCGAAATACCCTTGCCATTGTCGATGACCTGCAAGATTGCTCGCTTCCCTTTTTTCTCCAGACGAATGTCAATCACTCCTCTGCGACTGGAGGGAATGGCCTGAATGGCATTCTTAATCAAATTATTCAGGACGCTGAGCAGATGGCTTTTGTCGGCCAGAACATAGACCTCATCAATGGGTTCGTAGAGATTGAAATCCATATCATCTCTTTTCTTAAAAAGATCATGAACGCTTGCCACCAGTTCATTGAGCGAGATGCTTTCATTCTCCGCCTTGGGCATTTTTGCAAAGGATGAAAATTCTGCAGCGATCTTTGACAGGTTGTCGATTTGCTCAATTAAGGTCATCGCAACTCTTTTTACCAATTGGCGAGATTCTGTCAGATCGGATTTTTGCATCGCATACTGTAGGTGCTGTATGCTCAGCTTCATGGGAGTGAGTGGGTTTTTGATTTCGTGTGCTACTTGCTTCGCCATTTCCCTCCAGGCGACCTCACGCTCCGTCTGAGCAAGTAGATCGGCGCTCTGGTCGAGCTTGACAATCATATGATTGTACTCATTGATCAGCAACCCCAGTTCGTCATTCGATTTCCATTCCAAGGGCTCATTCGATTTGCCAAGTTTGAAATCTTTTAATTTTTGGCCAAGTACCGTCATCGGGCGAGTAATGCTATTGCTCACTGCCAAGGCAAAAAATACCGCCAGCAAAAGCAAAAGGACATAGACATTGAGCAACGTGCTCATAAATTCTTTGACATTGTCTCCTGCATCAGACATGGAAGGACTCAGTGGCAGTCCCGCAAAGCCCACCAGACGGGCATTGTCAAAGAGCGAAACATAGGTAAATTGATCCGTTCGATTGGTGCTGGGGGTGAGGAGTGACTCACCCAGAGCCTTCAGATTGTAGATAGATAGCACGTCCATTCGATCTTGGTTCGAGCTATGATGAGCTAAATTGTCAGACGTTTTGCTGAGGTGTCCACTCGTGTCGTACAGGTGGATGTGTGTTTGATATTTTAAGGCAAGACTCATGAGGTCCTGTTGGTCGAGATTTTCGTTCTGGACAATTTTGCTTTCAAGCTCGAGTTGGATAGCCGATGCACTGCGCTGCACGCGATCTAAGCTATTACGGCGTTCAGAATTTTGAAAATAATAGACCGTAGCGATGCCGATGATCACAAAGGATAGTAAAATGAGCGATAGTACCGATATTTGGATTCGGTTGCGAAGAGAAATACCACGCGACACCGAAAAATTAAATTCAGCAGGTAAATATGGAATAAAACTATTGACCAGGAGTAAACATAATATTGTCAGTACGACAATTATGAACAAATAAGAAAAGAGGGAGAGCGGTTTGATAAGTCCTGATAGATTGCGTCCTACCTGTACGGAAAAATCGCCTTGATGGTAGAGTAGCTCCGATCGATTTTCGCTAAAAAAATAGTTGGTTTCTCCAGATTTGGGTAGACTGGTTTCGAGCTTCATCGGGTAGTCTGATGAACTTCGCTCGCGACAATTGCCGAGCTCATCATAAATTGCGTATTCGTATTTAGAGAGATTAGTGATGCCCTTGAATGATTGGACTGGCATGGAGCCCTGCAGAGGTTCGTACGGGTTTAGTTTTTTCTTTCGAAAACCAGTGAGTATTACTTCTCCATTGATTCTTATCCCGGCAACATAATGGTCTATTTCGCTGTTGTTGTGCCACATTCGAGTGGGTGTATTCAGCCGTGCGCTCTTCTTTATGATTTGTGCTTGAGGAAAATCAACATCGTAATAATTGTTGAGATATCCATGGCGATGAGCAAAATGCTCTTTGATGTGGTCTCGCGCATTCATTGCGCTATCGCTCTTTAGTGCAGATTGATCTAGCTCTTGAGCAAAAGCCTCAATTGCACTCATTGCCAATTGGTCTTGCTTGTCAATTAATTCTTGTGCAATCAGGGTTCGCAAAAGAACATCTTTGTCATTATTTATTTTGTAGAGGAGGACGGAAGAAAATCCAGAAATAATAAGGAGCCATAAAATCACCCAAGTGAAATTGGCCTTCTTCGACTCGATGAAAATATCTAACAAGACCACAAAAATAAACGCTACAATAAAAAACTGAATGAGGGGAATGCTCGGCGAGATGTAGATCATCAATGGAAGCACAAGGACAATCGAGACGATCCCAAATGCTATTTTTTGACGCGAAGGCAGACCGAGTTGATTTAAGATGGATACGATCTTGACCGACCAAAGGAAGATGCAGAAAACCAAAAGGATAATGCCTAGAATCGCCATCACGCTGATCCGGTCAAGGTCTAAAACAGACTCAAAATTAAATTGAATTTTAGATTCCAGAATGAGGTGTTTGCAAAACCAGGTCAGTCCGACAAAGCCCAGTAGGATAAGCAAATAACCGCTAAAAGTTAAGAGCCCTTTTCGCCAGGGACCAAGTTGCAGGTGTTTAAGCTGAGGGTTCAGTGCATTGATCAGAACCACTGATATCCAAAGTACAATAGAAATGTTAATCATGATGTCTCCCAGAGATTGGCCAAAGACTGGTGACGTGAGTGTACTATCAAATGTAGGGATGCCTGAAAAGCCGGAAGTGAATTTAATCAAGACGGATAGCAACCGGATGCCAATCACGGAAATAATGAAAAACCCAATCGCGAATTTTGCCCCCCATTTCGCTTGTATAACTGCCGTAATTTTAGAAATAAGCAAGGCCAATGCAATCAGCGCAATGGCATATAAAACGACGAGGATTCGAATATCTCGTGCAGCCAGGGTTGCTGATTGATTTTGCGAGACATGCAGCACTACTTGACCTCGTCCATCGCGCAAGATCGGGATCCCTGCAGATAGACTTAAGACTATTTCTTCCGGTATACTGGGATGAATGTGTGACAGGGGTAAATCGGCATTGGTGAGCTGAAGTGGTATGCTGTAGACCAGCGTAAGTCCTTCTGAGAGACCAGACAGGTCGATTTTGCCCGTGCGGAAGAGATTTCCATTTTCGCGATGGAGCGGAAACTGAGCTTCTCGTAAGATCGTCCCCGGTTGTTGGATCACATTGTTAGACCAAAAGCGCATCTTATCTCCCACGAAAAGAAAGAAGGAGCCCGTGTGTTGATCCAGCAAAGCAAGTCTATCTTGAAAGGAAGACTCAGCGCGAGCCCCTTTTTCCACCTGCAGGAGCGAATGAATCAGGGCTTCATCTTCAGAAAGTTCTTGATAGTATTTTTCTTCGGCTTCCAGATAGCTCTTTATCTGATCGGCGACAAAGGATGGTTGTGTATGTTGGTGAAAATTTAGATGGGCCGCTCCCGCAAGCAGCATAAGCCCAAATGCCAGTATCCAGAAAAGGATAGTATTTTTGTACGATTCGATAGCGCTAAGAGATAATGTAGTTACATATTATAGATAAAGATAATATTTAAGTCGTTAGTTATAAGGATTTACGACGATTTTTGAAAGGCTAGACCACGGATGATCCATCGCTCGCTGACTTGTCAGTGTGAGGAAAATCCGGACAACGTAGAGTACCACACCATCTAACGGATGGGGTTCGCCTCAGGCGAATACAGAAAGTGTCACAGAAAATAGACCGCTCCGCTCTTGCAGTGGAGTAAGGGTGAAATCGTGCGGTAAGAGCGCACGCCTTTGTCAGGCAACTGATGATGGAGACAAACCTTGTGGGTTGAAATGCCATGTATATCCTGTGCCGGCTTGCCGGGCTGAGTTACTCGCTCAGTTGCTTGCAGACAGGAAGGGTAGGCAGCTTGATGCTGTCCGTGAGGGCAGTACCAGATAAATGATGGAACCTTCAGCTATGCTGGAGTACAGAATCCGGTTTATGATTCCGTGGTCTTTTTTTCTTGAGCTATGAGCTATGAGCTATGAGCTATGTCAGCGAGTCTTGACCCTTGAACCCCTTGAACCTTTTTGAACAGCCTCGCTTTACAAACTCGACCCGTCAGCAAGCGCTCCAAAGTCGAAGAGCAGTGAAAAACGCAGCGTCTTATCCAGCGGATTACTTTGCTGGGCAGTCTTATTGGTACTGACCAGATACGACATGTTGATGCCAAATACATTGTATTTCAATCCCAGGCCAGCGGTAAAATACTTGCGATTTCCTTTATTCTTATTCTCATGAAAGTAGCCAGCACGCAGTGCAAATTGCTTGTCATACCAGTATTCTACTCCAAAAGATATAGCCCACTCGCGGAGTTCTTCCTCAAAGCCCCCAGGAGCGTCTGCAAATGAACCGAAGGTGCCTTCGAAAAATGACTTTTCACGGTAGTCTGGTATACCATTCCTAGGTGCACTATCGTACAAGGAGTCACCGGGATGCTGTGGTGTTGGCACCATCAGCTTATTTAGATCCAGGGCAAAAGTGATCGAGTTGTACTCATCCATATCAAACTCCCAAGCCGCTCCGAGACCCAGGTTTGCCGGAAGAAAATCATTAGTCAGTCCGGTATAGCTGATTTTTGAACCTAGATTTGAGAGGGTAAGACCGACTGATAAGTCGCTTGTTTCTAGTGGAAGCCTCCAAAATAACGATAGGTCGGCAGCGCCCGCAACACCAGGCTCGATGGGTATACCATCTACGGTTTGGCCAGAAGCCAGGTTGGAATAAATAAACTTACCGTTCAATCCGACAGAGAAGTTCTCGCCCAGTTTTCGGGCAAACCCCAAAGCCATCTCAAATTCACTTGGACTACCCACTCCGATAGGTTCTCGATTCTCGTTGGTAAACTGGATATCACCCAGCGAAAAGAAGCGCAGACTAAAGGCGAAAGACTGCAGATCATCTATCTTTTTAAACCCACTTAAGTATGCCAAATAAACATCGTCGAGGCCCAAATTGCGCAGCCACGGGGAGTACGTCGCTGACATCGAGAAATCTGATTCTACTTCAGTGAGTTTTGCGGTGTTGAGGTGCATACTGTTGGCATCTGCCGACATGGCAATCCCGGCATCTCCCATGGCTCCGGCTCGGGCATCGGGGGTGATGCGCAAGAAGGGTACCGCAGTCGGAATGGCATTGGGACATGGACTGCCTAGTCCTGGCACGACCCAGTTACCGCCGCCTGGCTCAGTCTCAACGCATTGTGCTATAAGGTCAATAGACATTGCGCTGCAGAATAAAATGAGTAACGCAGGTAATAAATGTGATCGTAGCATTTCTTTCTTATCTCGTTTTTCCAAAATGGTCGCAAATATAACGTTTGCCTCCGCCTCTTAGTACTACGGTCAGCAGTCCTGTAGCGTTAATGTCAAGGGAAATCCTCCAGTAGTATAGGTGAACGGCAATCCAGGGGCAATAAGTATAACTACTAGCGGAGGATAACCAGTTTCTGCAAATCACTATGCGTGGTTTGAAAAACTCCGCTGCGATCGATGTTGTTTACTTTCACCCGGTACACATAGATGCCGGAAGCCAGTGGATCACCAAATTCATCCCTGCCATCCCATTTCAGATCACGACTTAGGGCTCCGGAAGGCTTTACTGACTTCTGAATCGTCTTCACCAGCTGTCCTTTTACGGTATACACTTCCACTCGTATATCGATGTCTTGATTGACAAAATTGTGCTCAAATTGAAAACAGGTATTGTCATTGAATGGATTCGGATAGTTGTAGATACGACGCAGCGCTTCAGACTCTCCGTCTGCAACCACAAACTCAACCCGCATCTCACTCGAATTATTCGCCACATCCCAAGCTTTGATGTCGATGGTGTGAGGGCCTTCTTCTAGATCAGAAAATGGAAAAGTGACCAGGCCAGAGGTAAAATCGTCTAGTGATGCCTCGTAAAAGTCATTCAGTACGAGCGAGTTTTGACGGTCGCCATCAAGTACTGCCGTCAGGTCATGACCAATGCTGTTTCCTGTGACATTGATCCCATTCTCATCCTTAAGATTTATAAAGAGGGTAGGATTGGCATCTGTGACCCCTCCCGCAACGAAAGAGTCGTCGTTGAGATAGATGTTTATTTCAGGACCTTCCTGGTCATTCAGGCTGGCCTCATTGGTGCCGCCCAAAATAAATTGATCATAAGAACCCTTCGCATCCAGCACGGTTCCGTTTTCTGCGTAATAGCTGATCTTACCGTTTCCGACTGCATAGTTTATGTCCTTTGGCACGACAAAAGTGAATGAAAACTGCCCGTTGCTAACCTTTGCTCTCCCTTTGAAGATGACCGATTTTTGCAAATCAAAAGTCCGTTCGGGGCTATCATCTTGAGCCAGCGTTTTAAGCTGGGTACTTTTGTCAAAAATGGTCGGGAAGATCTCGCCATTGTACGTAGATGCAACACTACCGCCAGCATCTAAAATTTCACCAGTCACCGTCACCCGACTGAGCGCCTTAATTGTGTCGCGACCCAGTTCTGATCCACTCTTTCCGTTGATACTCAGCGTCTGTACCTGTAGGTTAGGAATAGCCAGCCGCATGGCCGGATCTCCAATCAAGGTGAATTTACGGGCATTTGTCCCCGTGGTGTCTGCACTGTTGGCATTCTTGGCCCGTACCAGAATCTCACCGATGGGCAAGGGTTTGTCCCCATCAAAATCAAATACGTGATCGAAAACCGAACGAGTAAGTCGTTCGTTTGATCCTGCAAAGACGGCTCGCACCGTACTGAACAACGCGACCGAGCCACCATTGGGATTTGTGAGCGTCAATTCCCCGGCAGAATGTCCTTGTGGGTTGTCATAGCCAGTAAAAGAACAGGTCGCTGTAATCAAAAGAGGAAGCTTCTTGCCGTTGTTCCATAAATCAATATCCTTCGCTTGCAGTACGCGTTCTTGTGCCCATCCTGTTGGCCCGCCATGACCTATGTAGTTGACCACGAGCTGACCACGAAACATCTCGTTATTGAGCGCTTCGGTAGCCTTAATATTGAATGTTCCTCCAGGAGTATTATCCTGCTCAAAGGCGTCTAGATAGACCTTATTAATGTTGAAGAAAGGCAACTCACTGCGAATACGTTTGGCAATCGCATCGGCAGCATCCAGGTGGCGAGCTCCATCTTCATCATCAGCCACAAACATGATCCTGGTGCGCCAGTCACCCAGCATCTCTGGTTCTGTTTCGTACGAGACTATTTTCTGCACGACCAGATCTGCTTCATCGGATGTGCGGACGGTAAGACGCCCTACGGCGATATCGAGAGCCCCACGTAGATTACCTCCTTCCCGCTCGTCAAGCAAGGCATAAAAGTCATCTGTCGGAAAAGAAGTTATCGGGTGTACCGAGGATTCGGTCTCAAAAACTGGGATAAAGGACTCATCGTTTAGACCAAATTCTCCGTAAATATTGCGATAGTCAAAAGAACCATCGCCCACCAGGATCAGATATTTCAGATTGCTAGACTTCCGGTAGAGCATGCGCGTAAAGTCTCGCAATGCTGTAGGGTCGACCCGTCCAGAAGAAAACTCATTAAAGACTTGATCAATGGAGACAGTCGCTACTTTTAGCTGCGAAAAAGATCGGCGATGAGTCGCTAGCTTTTCGGCTGCAGCTAGAAAATCTGCATGGTAGATTAGCAGGTATTCGATTTCGTCCAGGCTATGTAAGTTTTGGTTTTCAATTTTGCCACCGCCAGCCAAAGGTGACATGTAGCTTGTGGCACTGGCAAGTACAAACCGCGCTCTCGAGGACCCTGCGTGATTAAACCTATTGCCGTCGGTAGAAACTACTCTTGGATTCAGCGGATCGGTAATTTCCCAAACAGTTTGAGCACTACTAAGACCTTCGATTTCATAGGTAGCACTCTCGCCTGTGAACATGTTGGTATTGCTAAATCGTAATTGCTTGTCGCCGAAGATCAACGATCGTTCCAGATTCAGCTCAATGAAATCTAGATAGCCTTTGTTAAGATTGCCTTTGTCCGGATAACGGACACTAATTTTTCCAAGTTCCTCATTGACCTGAAATGTTTCTTTGATCACGCCAAACTTGGCATAGGCCTGTTCGATATCCGTAACGATGGTCCGAGTTATGGTCTTATTGAAGGTTTGATTGCCAATATTGATAAAGACTTCGGAGGCTATTGAAGAGCGTGCGGCAAATTCGAAATGAAGATGTGCATCAGTTCCATCGACGATATTACGAAGGTCAAATTGATCTTCAAAAGACTGTTCTCTATTGCCGTCAAAAAGCTCGCCCAGCCAGCGCTGACCCGATCCTTGAAGGTTTCGATTATCCGGACGATGCAAAAGATTTTCTCGGTCCACTTCATGGTGTTGACAATCGTGGTAGGAAGTAATGGTCAGGCTTCCCGCCCCAGCTTCAGCTAGTTTTTCGATACGCTTCCCATCAGCCACACCAGCTCGGATAAAGAAAGTGCTTGTCTCGCTGAAAGGATTTATCTCTACGTGAAACCGTTCTTCCTCTTCCAGGTAGGTTTCCTTCCATGGCCCCTCGCCGTAAAATAGGATATAGTCACTGTCATCAAAGCGTCCATCATCGCCCCCGACGATTTCAATCGGCAGTTCGGCCAGATCATCTACGCGATCGGTCGCATTTGGCAGTGGAAGCGGGCCACCGGGATGACCAAATAACTGGATTTTTTGTGGATCAAGGAGTGTCGTGTTTATTTCGATCGACTCCAAAAAGGCTTTGTCTAATCGGTACACGCCCGAAGATGCAATGGAGAATGAGTAAATATCGCCCTCCGCGAGAACTGATTTTTCAGCGTATTGAGCATGCAGGACAGATACCCCGGAGAGGGCACAGAGGGTGAGTAGTGTAAGAAGTGTGCAGAAGTTTTTCATGTGACCAAAGACAATCAAAGACTTATTAGGTAACGTAACGTAAGATCCCATGTTGCAGTTTTGCCGAGCTAAGACATACTTTAACTTTTGTGCAGCCGAATCTCAAAATCATCAATCACTATCCGTTCCTGTCGCGGATTCCACAGATAGACCTCAATGTCGATAGGTCCCTGTTGCGATAAGACCTTTTCGATATGCATTGTTGTCCAAACGGAATGATCGGGCAGGATGTTTCGAAGGCGATACGGTGCTCGGTTTTTCTTTC
>CAJQNM010000739.1 GCA_905479665.1 uncultured Saprospiraceae bacterium | reverse complement strand
GCCGCAGCCCCAGATATCTTGGTTGCTGTAGATCTTCACAAAGAGACTATGCCCACCACGAATGTATCCGCACTTGATGTCCGTGATTTCAAGATCCGAGGGTCGGCCGTGCGAAAATTGGTTTTCAAGCACGTCAGCAAGCACGCCAAAAAAAGGCAACGCTCCCAGCGACATGGCGGAAGAGGTTTTGCAAAACTGTCGGCGATTAATTATTTTTTGACCTACCATGTACGTTTTTTTAAAATCTGTTCAATTTGCTCCTTTGCCACTGGCAATTCCTCCATGTTTTTCTCCAACCACTGCGAAAAATCACGCTCGATATCCGCACTCCAGCGATTGTCAATTTGGCCGGCGGTGTATGTTTTTTCACGCAGACGTAGATGCCCAAACATATCACGCAATCGCACAACCTCCGAGGTGGTAACTACCTGCTCAGCCAGATGAGCTGGAATAAAACTGACACCTCCCTCCTTCCCAAGTACTACATCACCAGGCATAACCATGACCTGACCAATGCGGGTGGGTACATTTATGCCAAGCAGCGTCGTATTGAGCCGTTTGTCCGGATTATTGAGATGGTGAGAGGGATGATATCCACGCACAAAAGCATTGAAATTTTCCAACTCACGTAAGCCTTCGATGTCTCGCACGGTCCCATTATATACAATACCATTCCCGCTGTTGGCATAAATTGCATTCCCCAGATTATCCCCAATCGTCGGTCCATCCACATGCAATTCAAACTGATCACCGACGTAGACATCACCGGACACCAATTGGTCTACGGGCCAAGAATTTTGAGATTTGATTCGACCTCGGGCATGCCCAATGCTGTCTATCACACGGTGCACGTCAGGACGGCCCGGCATAAACATGGCCGTCATAGCTCTCCCCACCAGGACTCCTTCCGGATGTATCGCCAACCATCCTTCTTCATACTGGCTGGTATAATTATTATTGCGCATCACTGCCCATGCCTCCTCGTGTGTGACCAAGTGCATGCGCTCGAGGATGTCATCTCCTACTTTTGGGCGGCCATCGGCAAAGCGCTCCCCATCCCACTCCTGCGTCAATGCCATCAAATCTTCTTTTGGCAGCGTAATCAGTTGACCGTGGATTTCAGATGGGCTGGAAAGGACCAGCAGAACAATAAGTAAGGCTGCGAAGGACTTCATAAGAGTAAGATACGGAAAGCCTACCCCTTAGAGGGCTCCGAGCCCTCTAAGGGGTAGGCTCGAAGCCCTCTAAGGGGTCAACTTCCGGGCACTAATCCTTGCCACAATCGGCGAATTTTCCAACTCTACCAATTTCATTTCACCCGGTCCCGGACCCACAAATGAGGATATCTTGCTAGTCATCGATAGCTTGCCAGAAGGTTTGATTTCTATGAAGGTATAGAGCGGATCCTTGTAGGGGATTGTTTTTTTGATGTATGGATATTTCTTATCTATTTCCATGGAATATCTGATCACCTCGTGATCTCCTCCTACCCATCGATAAGATGCACTGTTTATCTGAATATAGTAGATCCCATTGATTTTTGTGTGATAATCGGTGTGCTCATGACCGCAGAGACATGCAATAATTTTAGATCTACCTGATTCTAAATTTGCCTCCTCAAGAATAGTTCTAATTTCTGCTGCATTGGCTACCCCACCACTGGGATCTTCAAGCGTCTGATGGGAAAATATCAAGGTAGGTAAGTCGGTACTTGCCAAATCTTTACGCAGCCATTCCTGCTGGCCGGAAGCGATGTAGCGATGATACCCTTCCCATTCGCCCGGATTGGGATCGTTGCCATCAAGAATGGCAATATGAATTCCGCCGCGATCAAAAGAATAATATTTACTCGGCATTTTCCAAAAGGCCAAAGTATCCTCGTAGGAATACCCCCCATCATTATCGTGGTTGCCCAACACATGATGTCGCTCACCCGGATAGGAATTCCAAATGTCCATGAAGCCCTGGTTTTTTTCGGCCGGTATACAGAAATCACCCAGCTGCATGATGAAGTCCAGTTTGCGGTTTCCAGCGGCGGCTACGAAATCCTGTAAGCGCTCATCAGAATCGTGCATAATGTCTTTATGCACATCCGCAATGAGACCAAATTTCAGCGATTTCTTAAAAGAGGCCGGAAGATTGATGGGGAGTGATATTACGGTGCCGGCTGCAAGTATGGACCTGAGAAAAGATCTACGATGTAAACTCATAAGAGTAAGATACGGAATCAGATCAGCGATCAAGATTCAAAGGACAAATCGCTCCTTGCCTTCTTCCATCCACTTGGAATCCCTCAGCTGTTTGGCACCAACATGAGCAGCCTCCCGCTCTAAATTTCTGGCCGAGTAGGTGGCTGAAGACCTGAAATAGCTTCTGCCAATCAGGAAAACGAAGCTACCTACTACAGAGCTGAAGTAGTTTGTCGCATCTGTACTAGACTTCTCGATTTCGCGCACTATTTTACTATCTTTTACAAAGTTCAAACAAATGAAAGTATGTCTCCCGTCCAGCCTTTGTCTGAAAAGAATCACATTTTATTTTAATGAGTATTGAACACTGATTTTGATGAAAGCCTCGAAAGCGTCAATATCATTTCCCAGGATGTAGGTCGGGTACTCTTAAATCTAAAAGAAGCTAGATGCCAAATACATATTCAAAGCTTTACATTCATCATGTTAGTGCTGTAAAATATCGTAAGGCTCTGATCTTGCCTGAATTTGAAAATGACCTTTATCGGTACATGGCTGGTATTATTAAAGAACTTGGTCAATTCCCAATTAAGATAAATGGGATGCCTGACCACATTCATATAGTTGCGAAATTGAAACCTGCGATGGCCCCGTCAAAGCTTGTGGGTCAGTTAAAAGCCAACGCATCAAGGTGGATAAACGAACAAGGATTTCTACCAGACCGATTTGAGTGGCAAACAGGAGGTGGCACTTTCTCAATCGGTGAGCGGCATCTAGATATCCTAATAGACTATGTTGCGAAGCAGAAGAAACAACATAGGAAAACAACTTTTCAGGAGGAGTACATTGCACTTCTCCACGCCAATGGAATTGAATCGGAGCCAGAATACATGCCTGATTTTTTTGAGGACATTTATTGAAATTGAATCTTTTGAAGAAGAACTTTTGATCAATCTATGTCGCTCCTAGGGAGCTCTATGAGTGTGTCAACCTCGTTACCAGAGGCTTTGCCCCTGGCAACGATCTGTCGTCCTAACAGGACTCCAGGCATCGACAAAATCTCTCTTGGTATGAGGCAATTTCCAAGCTCTAATTATAGATATGGTATCAGGTATTCATGGATGTCTCCTTTTTCGGCAGTTTCTACCACCACACTTGAGTCGCGTAGCGACGGTACTTCGTTGCCAGGATCGCTAGATCCTGGTTACGAAGATGAAACGAAAGCTGAGCTCCATCGGAGCGATACTCACGAAGTGAAGAACACAGTGGAGCCAATGATGGTACACAAGGTGGTGGAGTAGGTTAGCAAATCTTAAATCGCCCAGCCGCCTCAGCCAGCGACTCCTCTCCCAGTTGCGCTTCCAGTTTTTTTGCGGCTTCGGTGATCGCCAGTCCACCCAAGCCCGTGCATCTCAGTTCCCTGGCCATCTGCTCACTGACTCGTGCCATCGTTTGGATCACTTGATCTAGGGGAATAAGGTGATCGTAGTCGGCCAGGGCCATGTTGGCACATGAGAGTGCATTGCTTGCTGCCATTACATTCTTGCCCAGGCATGGGGCCTCTACCCGATTGGCAATGGGATCGCAAATCATGCCCAAAGAATTTTGCATTGCCTGTGAAGCCGCTCCCAACGCCTGCTCGACCGTGCCTCCCATCAGCGTGACGAGCGCGGCGGCTGCCATGCACGAACCAGATCCACACTCCGCCTGGCACCCACCGACTTCTGCTGCAAAACTTGCCTGGCCTGCGATAAAGACACCAACCATTCCTGCAGCCAACATGGCCTTTATCGCCTCATCTTCGGTGTGATTGCCAACAGAGACCGTGGCCAGTACTGCTCCAGGCAATGCTGCACACGCTCCAGCCGTTGGGGCTGCCACGATCACTCCCATCGAGCTCTTTACTTCCATAATAGCCGTGACATACAG
>CAJQNM010000738.1 GCA_905479665.1 uncultured Saprospiraceae bacterium | reverse complement strand
GAAAACACCAATATCCTGGCGGCCATTATGGCGAAGCAGTACGGGGTAAAAACCACGATCGCCAGAGTAACTAACTTGGGAAATTTGATCCCGGAGAATAGGGACCGCTATGAGAAACTGGGAGTTGACGTGCTCATCTCGCCACAGCAACTCGCGGCGGAGGAGGTCCGGTTACTGGTCAAACGTGCCTACTTTACTGATTCTTTTGATTTTGAGCGAGGAAAAATCTCCATAGTCGGGATGGCGCTCGATAGCCGTAGTCCGATCATTGGGCAGACCATTGGAGAGGTGACCGAACGATCTACAGAGTTTAAGTTTCGCATTATCGCCCTTTTACGCGGTGAGCATACCATCATCCCATCCGATGATTTGACACTGCAGCGAGGTGATCACCTTTACTTGTCTACCCAGCAGTCCAATCTTGACCTAGCACGGCAATTCGTCGGAAAAGGGCTCAATCCGGTTAAGAAAATCATGATTGTGGGAAGTGGATCCCTGGCCTTCGTTACTGCAAAATACCTCGAAGAAGACTATGAGGTCACCATGATTGTCGCTGATGAAGAAAGGGGCAAAGAAATCGTGCAGGGCGTTTCGAAGACATTGGTCATTCATGCTGACCCCAGTGATATCGAAGCCCTCAAGGAGGAAAATCTTGCTGGGATGGATGCTTTCATTGCCCTAACGCCCAATGCTGAAACCAATATCATCACGAGCTTGACGGCACAGCAGGCAGGCGTGTACAAAACCATTGCGCTGGTCGAAGACTCCAACTATATTCACATCTCGCAAAACATCGGAATAGATACGCTGATTAATATGAAATTGCTCGCGGCAAACAACATTTTTCGCTTTGTGCGCAAGGGTAAGGTCAAGGCAATTGCGGGGTTGCACGGAGTGGATGCAGAGATCATCGAGTTTGAAATTGCAAAGAGTAATCGATTGCTCAAGTATCCGATCAAAGATTTACATCTCCCCAAAACCTCCATCATTGCAGGCATAGTGCGGGGCGAAACCAGCCTTGTACCGGAGCCGGAGACCTACATTGAATTTGGTGATAAGATCATCGTATTGGCCCTGCCTGATGCCATTCGGAAGGTGGAAGAAATATTCAGATAGTGATCAATATTAAGTTCGTGGCATACATTAACGGCCTGCTTCTGATGATCATCGGAGCAGCCATGTGCCTGGCCCTACCCTTCTCTTTCTTAGATTCTCTCAATGAAGCCAAGGCTATTCTGCTCGCAGCACTTTCCACAATCTCCAGTGGAGGTCTGCTTGCTTATCTATGTCGCGGTTCCAACCGCTCGGTGGGTAAAAGAGAGGGATTTCTCATTGTCTCCCTAGGCTGGATCGCTATTTCCGCCTTCGGCATGCTGCCTTACCTCTACAGTGGGGTATTTACATCATTTACAGATGCATTTTTTGAGAGCGTCTCCGGGCTTACCACCACGGGCGCAACGGTCATCCCGGATATTGAAGCCTTACCAAAAGACATTCTGTTTTGGCGAAGTCTATCTCAATGGATTGGTGGCATGGGTATTATCGTACTCACCGTGGCGATTCTGCCGATGCTCGGAGTAGGTGGTATCGAGCTTTTTGTAGCCGAAGCTCCGGGGCCTACATCCGACAAAATCCACCCGAGGATCAAAGAGACCGCCAAGAGATTATGGCTCATCTATTGTGGCTTTACCATCATCCTGGCAGCGATTCTTTGGGCCATTGAAATGGATTTTTTCGATGCCTTAAACCACGCAATGACGACGATGGCCACGGGCGGATTTTCCACTAAAAATGCAAGTATTGCTCATTTCGGTGCGCCCGTGCACTATGTCATCGCCTTGTTCATGTTTCTTTCTGGCACCAACTATACGATCGTCTATTTCGCCCTGTGTGGAAAGTTTAAAAGAGTGTGGAATAGCGATGAGTTTCGATCCTACCTATTGTTGGTTATTTTTCTGGTCATCCTCGTTGCAGCTGGAATTCTGGCGTGTACTACCACTGGATTTGAAAGGGCTTTTCGAGACGCACTCTTCCAAATCGTTTCCGTCATCACCACAACCGGCTATGTCACCGCCGATTACACCTCCTGGGCACCGGCCATCTCGCTGCTCTTCTTCTTTCTATTGTTCGTCGGAGCATGCGCAGGCTCGACCAGCGGTGGCATCAAGATTATCCGCCACGTGGTTATTTTTCGCAATTCATATCTGGAGTTGCGGAGATTACTGCATCCCCGAGCACTCATACGAATCAAAGTAGATCAAAAGATCGTGCGACCACGAGTCCTTACGCACATTCTCGTCTTTGTCATGCTCTATCTGGTTATCTTTTTGATCGGATCATTGGTCATGGCCATCATCCTGCAAGATTTTAATACACCCTTAATATCCGCTTTGGGATCTGTGGCCACATCGCTCGGAAATGTGGGCCCGAGTGTTGGGGATCTAGGACCGGTTGATAACTTTTCTGCGATACCCAATGCGGGCAAGTGGACCCTGGTCCTGCTCATGCTTTTCGGTCGCTTGGAGCTTTTTACTGTACTCTTCCTATTCTCCCCTCTACTCTGGAAGGGTAAATAATTTGGCTAGCTTTACAACTGAAGTTGTATTTATGAAGTCTTCCAAACTAAACACAGCACTCCAGTTTGCAAAGAATCTGCGCACCACGGGGGCTCTTTACCAGACCAGTCAGAAATTGGAACGTGAAATATGCTCTAAGATCACCACAGAGCCGCAACAGATCTTTGTTGAGTTTGGTGTGGGACATGGCAATATTACCCGCAATATTCTAAAAAAAATGGCGCCTGATGCCAAGTTGTACGCCTTCGAGATAAACCCTGATTTTTGTTTGCACGTGGAAAAGGAGATCCAGGACGAGCGACTTATTATTGTCAATGACGGGGCGGAAAACATAGCCAAGCATGTTTCAACCAAAGTAGATGGGATCATTTCCTCCATCCCCTTCACCTTATTCTCTGCTCAAAAACGTCGGGATATCCTTACGCTGGCTAAAACCCA
>CAJQNM010000737.1 GCA_905479665.1 uncultured Saprospiraceae bacterium | reverse complement strand
CTTGGTATATACTATCCTAAAAGCCCAACTTTTAAAGCGATCTAGATTCTCCAATGTGTGCAACTTATTGACGATAGCGATCCAGCTTTCTTGAGCAGTGTCTTTGGCGGTTTCCCTATCTTTTGTAATCCAATATGCTTTTTCACAAAAGATCTTATGATAGCGCTCTACCAAGACAGGCAACACAGATGGACTACCCGCTTTGTACTGCTGAATTAGAAAACGATCCGTTGGATTTTGGTTCTTATTCACTTAGTGGATGCTGAACTACATCTTAAAGACTGGGAAACAGCAGAAAGGTTCACCTTTTTGAAAATATAACATGTGAGCAGATATCAATCACAGTTGTTGAGTTACCCCAAACGGTCCACAAACACAAAAGATATGAGCCAATAGCATCCATTCGTAAACTACAGCATTGACCAAGTCGTTATCAGGTTTGAAACAAGAGATGGAAGGTCCCACCAAAAGAAAATACTGCGGAACACAAGATGCCAAAGTCTCTTTCGACAAGATTGTCCTAACTTACGATGGTAACTCTGTAGAAAAAACACCTGTCACCCTCTATTTCATGTTCCTGGATGGGAATATAATTGATTATTGAGATCAGTAACTATGAAAATGCAAATAGCCCAAACATTATGAAAAGAACTATTCTATCACTTATTTTATTCTTTGGAGTAACCATTTTGTACTGCCAAACTAGCGATACTGTTTGTCGTCAAGGAAGTTATGAAGTAATCAGGCCCTTCTTGGGAGAATGGGAAGAATATACAATAACCGATTCTTCAGATGTTTACATTGGAAGACTCTCAACGCATCTAGAACTTGATGGGTGTGTACTCACTCAAAGTTTTGACGCACCGGACTTGAATTTTTCGTATCAATCTCAAGGCTTTGTCAATCCAATATCAAATATTTGGGAGGAAACCTATATCTTCAACTCTGGAGGGTACTCAAAATTTTTATGGCTTCTTGATGGTGAAAGCATTTATACGCTAAGAATCGCAGGATCCCGTAAAACTAATTCTCTCCACCGACTCAAGTACACTGACATTAAGAAGGACGAATATGTGGTGATTCAGCAAGAATCAGTTGATGGAGGCAAAACATGGATTTCAAAGGATTCAACTAGAATTAAGAGAGTCAAATAATAGTGATCATGGTATCAATTGCTGGCTCTGACTGTCTGACCATCGACCCACTATTTCTAGAAATACCACTACACGATTGGCCAAAGACAAAACAGTCTTGATCCGAACACCACTCTACCCAGCCCGATCCTTTTCATCAGAACCGATCTCGAACAGAAAAAAACGGCTGAACTCAGTGCACTAAAAAATCAATTGAACCCCCATTTTCTGTTCAATACCTTAAACAATCTATACACTTTGGCCCTACAGAAATCAGAAAAGACGCCAGAGGTCATCAGCGTACTGTCAGACATCCTTGATTACATGCTATACCGGTGCAATGAAAAATATGTGTCGTTGGACAAAGAAATTGAACTCATAGAGAACTATATTACCTTAGAAAAATTGAGATACGGAAAACGTGCCAAGGTAAGCTTCCATAAGTCTGTAAATGAGATGATCAAGATTGCGCCCTTGATTTTATTGACCTTCATCGAAAACGCCTTCAAACATGGTGTTGGTCAGGAAATAAATGAAGCAGAATTAAACATCAGCTTGAGTAGTGAGGCAAAAAACATCTTATTTACAATCAGAAATACGATCCCAAATTCCAGTTCTGCTCTAGAAAACACTACTAGTTCGATTGGTATATTAAATGTAAAGAAGCAATTGGAATTACTATACCCCAATAGCCACGAGCTAAAGATAGATCACACGGAGCGCCACTATTCTGTACAGCTAAACCTTACTGCACAATGACCTGGCGCTGCCTAATTATCGATGATGAAGATCTGGCTAGAGAGCTGATCAAAAGACATCTCCGAGAAATTGAAGAATTTGAATTAGTGGCGTCCTGTGCCAGTGCTTTTGAAGCCAGGAAAATATTACAAACAGAGAAAATAGACTTGCTCTTTCTAGATATAGAGATGCCCGTGCTAAAGGGGACAGACTTTTTTAAGAATCTTATCCATCAGCCGAAAGTCATTTTCACCACAGCCTATCGTGAGTATGCCATTGATGGTTTTGATCTAAATGCGGTAGATTATCTATTGAAGCCAATCACCTTTGTGCGCTTTTTTAAAGCGATAGAAAAGTTCTTAAGTCAACAAACAACCATCCAGACGGAGACACTACCATCCACTACTCCCCCGCCAAGCAAGGAGAATTTCATATTTATCCGTAAGGATCGCAAGCAAGTTAAGTTGATATTGGACTCCATATTGTACATCGAGAGTTTAAAAGATTACATCAAAATTCATCTGGCCAACAAGACCCATACCGTCAAGTACAGCATCACTGCTTTTCATGCCCTACTAGCTCAAAATTTCATCCGTGTCCATCGTTCATATATTGTGAATGCAGACAGAGTTTCTGCGTTCAGTAAGCAGGGTGTAGAAATTGAAGACATCAACATCCCAATCGGCGCTAGTGCTGTGTTTCAAAAATATCTAATACTACTGATGGCCTCTTTCTTCACATCTCTTCATCACCGAAAGCCTCTCGTAGCTACGGCTATGATCGATTTCGTTTCTTCGATCTGTAAAAAAATAAACTCATCATTAATATCAGATACTTCAGAAACACAGCACTAGTGAGCCCACTCCGAAAAGGTCGCCAATTCAAAAATGGCTCTTTTGGCGATCTTTCCATTTTTCTCAATCGGCTGATACTCAGGCATCACCCAATCTCGAAAAAGTGCAAATCTCATCCAAAATCGACTCATTTTATGAAGATGGCACTTTCCGGAGTAGGCTCACTAGTTACAAAGAGACTGTGAACGAGT
>CAJQNM010000736.1 GCA_905479665.1 uncultured Saprospiraceae bacterium | reverse complement strand
CAGACAACTCATTGATGAGATTGCCTCCCATGTCAATACCAAGGTCAAAGTTGGTTATCGATATTTGGCCACCTAGATTTATAACCGAATATCTTGTGTTTAGGGACTTGAGGCCAATTGCACAGCTATCGATGGTGATCGTTCCATAGTTTACCATGCTTCCAGAGACAAAGGCACTCCAAAGATTTATACCCACATCAGTAACTGAATATATTTCTAAGAGGCCAAAGTTTTCACTTGTCGAACCAGTAAAAAGATTGAGGCCATTGCCCGCATATTGATCTCCGATTTTGATAACACCTAATGATTCATTTAGAAGCTTACCGGCAGGACCGGTAAAAGTTAAAGAAGAGCCTGTGTTTTCGACAATAATCGTATCAGTGTTGATTAGTAAACCCTCACTATCCACACCATTATTTCCACCTGGGATTAAGAATTTTCCACCATTGGCGAACGATGAGTGCTCATCCATAACTAAGCCGAAATCCAAACCTTCGCAATTCAAAAAACCAGTATTCGTAATCGTCCCAGATCTTAACTCAAGACTCCTCGCTGATTCTATACTCTCTAGATATCCACTATTGTCAAAATGTGATGCGGTGTCGCCCAAATATCCCATCGAATTCACTGATACTCTGCCATAGAGGTCGATGATCCCACTATTCTCAATAGAGTCGAAATTTTCGATGGCTCCATTGCCCGACCAACCGGCAAGTAAATAGATATAACCGGCCTCTTGATTATCTAGCTGATTGAAATTGGAAATGCCAACATTACACTCATTGAGTACAATTGAATCTTGGTTGATCAGCCGTGATTCCTTATCAATATGAATACCAGTAATATGATTGCTTATTTTAATGAGACCAATATTAAAAAGTGAGGACTCAATCAGCTCAATAGCGGTCGTTTGCTTGGTCGCAGGAGTCACGATTAGCTTGCCGGTATCAAATACGGCTAACCCCACTCCACTGACTGATGATGCTCCAACGATCACCCTGCCTGCCTCAGCAACAATGCCATTACCTATCAGGACTGAATCATGTTCAATATAGACCGTATCCATGGCATTGGGGATACGATTTAGATCCCAGTTTGAAGCAGTGTGCCAAAACCCGTTTCCAGTTCTATCCCAGTGAATCTCAGACTGAGCACTCATGCTGAGGCTCAGATGGAGTAGCGCAACTAGAAGAATGCAATTTTTCATTTTATGTGATCTTTGGGGTTAAAAGGAGTTACCCTGCCCGCCCTAGTTAACTAACTTTGAGGAGCGATGTCTCATACTTTTGGGTGATATTTTCCCTTATTGGTGGTTCTGGTTTAATCGGTCGGTCATAGTCATGCTTGAGGATTCTGGGGTTTAAGGAAATATGTGACTATGATGGAGGGGCCAAGCACCTCTTTTAAGATCGGTGGAGAATCGTTCGGCACTCCCTATTGGCCTGAACAGGGGCGAGTTATTGTATAAAAGGAACCTATACCCTTAAAATTCAAATTGGTGATTTCGAAATTTAAAAATCTAGCCTAATTCACCCCGAAAGAGCGTCACCCAACTATTCCGATGGGATTGACGTCTTTCCATATATAAGATTACTGCAGTGAAGATCAATACCTTAATAACCGTGATACTAGCATTGGTATTTAGTGTCCATTTCTCCTGCTCAAAGGATCAATTTGATAACTGCGGTCAGTTGGAGGGCATCTGCCTTCGAGTGCAGAACAACACGGGCTATGACCTCGATTCTTTGATCGTTGCGGGCCTAGATTTTGGTCATATCGAATCGAGACGCACAAGCTCTTTTCGGGTTGCAGATGGGGTGTATGAGCATGTGGGTGCATCGTTTGTTGCAAATCAGCATTCATTTGACAACTATTTCTTTTGTGCCACGGGAGTCCCTTTTTTCGACGACGGCATTTTTACCGTACAGTTAGAAATAAGCGATTTTGACAATCGACAATTTGCGACCAAGTTAATCAAGAATGATTGAGAAAAGATGGATGGTTCATTGACAAATGCTGGACTGGAGGTAATGACTCTTTATTATTTTTAATCCATTTCAGCACGCCAAAACACAGGTTTGAGGAAATGTTTGGGATTTGTTATGGTATGCTGCTTTATGAGATATGCAGCCAAGTCAAGAACTTTTTGAGGAATGGATATGGCCGTTTTCTAAAGGTAGTTAATGCAGTTGGAAATTTCGAAGAGTCAATCATAGTAAGGGATTACGTGGACGTAAAACGACGGCATACTACATCCTAACTCCCAATCTCCTTAATCACCCTCGCAGGATTTCCACCCAGGACCACATCTTCCTGCACATCTTTCGTGACCACTGCTCCTGCGGCAATCACCGCACGATCACCAATCGTCACTCCTGGACAAATAATCGCACCACCTCCGATCCATACGTGATTGCCGATGGTGACCGGCTTGGCATATTCGTAACCCGATTTCCGCTCGACAGCATCGAGCGGATGTGTCGCCGTATAAATTTGCACAAAGGGAGCGAGCATCACATTGTTGCCGATTCGTACTGGGGCATCGTCTAGAATGCAGCAATTAAAATTCATGAAGAAATCATCGCCTACGTAAAGGTTCGATCCATAGTCAATATACACTGGAGGTTCGATGAGCATGTTCTTTCCATAGGCACCCAGCAACTCATCAAAAAGCTTGAGCCGGTCAGGCCAGTTGGCATATTCATAATTAATCTGATGGCAAATGCGGCGGGCACGCAATCGTCCAGCAACCAGTTCGGGATCTGCGGAAAAATACATTTGCCCGGACAGCATTTTTTCTCTTTCGGTCATGAAAT
>CAJQNM010000735.1 GCA_905479665.1 uncultured Saprospiraceae bacterium | reverse complement strand
GGTTTTTTCAGGAGCATGAAGCTGCACCACAGCACTGGAATCAAGCCTATCACATCGTGCTGAGAAATGCCATGCCCAAGGCGCGTATTTCCTCTGCAGTGAAGAGACTAGTAGAGTATCACGATAGTTTGCGACTGGGGTTTCTTGAGGATGGGAGTGCCCAGTACATTGCCGAAGATACTTTGCGCGTTCGCTCAGCTGTGGCACAATCGTTGTCTGAGGTGCTGCAGAGTACGCAAAAGAGTTTTCGACTTGATTCCGGAAACCTGTTTCAGTTGGTGACGGTCGAAGACGACCTCGGGCTGGTGAGTGAAATTGTCATGGTGGCTCACCATTTGGTGGTAGATGCCATCTCTTGGGAGATCCTGCTAGATGACCTACACACCATTCTCGATGCCTCTCCCTTGGTGCTCAAAGTCCCACTTCCACAAAAGACTCATTCGTATCAGGATTGGACGATCGCTCTAGTAGCTAAGGCCGACAAACTCAATGGTGACCTTTCCTGGTGGAAGCAACAGGTGCAGCAAAATGCGACCTTGCCGACCAAGAAGATGGTGCAGATGCCGATACGGGAAGAAGACATCCGTTTGTCTCACCTCATCATCGATCACGAGCTTACCGCGCGACTTACTGGTAGGACCATTCAGTCCCATCGGATTGCTGTTGAAGATATATTGCTACTTGCATTTTATAGAGCATGGCGATCCTGGTCGGGCTCAAACACGCTAAATCTTTTGTTGGAGAGACATGGACGTGATGTGGAACCAGACCTGGAGCTCAGTCGTTCAGTGGGGTGGTTCACTTCATTCTTTCCCTTCAAACTTGAGCAGGGAGACTTTGATTCGACGATGGCAGAATTGAGAGCATTAAAGGAGCAGCGACTCGAAGTACCTAATAAGGGCCGTGATTTTGGTATTTTGAAATATGTACTGAATGAATCACTTGAATACCACTGGACCCAGGTCGTGTTTAATTTCCTGGGGGAGTCAAATTCCCGAAAGCGCCCCCTTTTTAAGAAAATTGAATTTCTGCCCGATCAGGTGCGAGACCCACAAAGTGAGCGAAGTTACCTCCTTGAGATCAACATGGCCATCCGCGACGGACAGCTCGAAACGCATCTGAGCTATCCGAAGACCTACCTCGACCAATATGAAATGGAGAAATTATTGGGAGCTTTTGATGGTGAACTGGAACAGATCATCGATCATTGCGAAAATGCCGAAGAGCCAAGCCTGGATGTCTCAGATTTTCCCGATGCGGGATTGAGTCAGGAAGGCCTGGACCATCTTTTGAGTGAGTTGAACTAGCCACACCATATGAGTAAGCCAGTTGTCGAAAACATCTATCCCTTGTCTTCACTCCAGCAAGCAATGTTGCTGCATCGTCTGCAGGCACCTATAGATCAAGGATTGCTTCAAGTTTCATGTCAAATAAAGGGTAATGTTGACACCCTATTGCTGGCTAAGGCCTGGCAATTAGTTGTTGATCGGCACGAAGTGCTGCGTAGTTCTCTGCACCATGAGAAAGTGGAAAAGCCAGTGCAAGTCGTACGTCAACAGGTGCACTCCGTGATCGAGATCGTGCATGCACAAGACTGGAGTAAGGAGAAACTAGAGCAGTGGAAGGATGAGCAATTAGATCTTGGTCTGGACTTTCTTAAGCCTCCGATTTCACGCTTGGCTGTAGTGCAAGAGGAGGTAGATGGATGGCTGTTGTGTTGGCTTTGTCATCACATTTTGGTGGATGGCTGGTCGACGACTATTATCCTAAAAGATCTATTTCGTGTCTATCAAGATTTGATCGACGGGGTGGCTTTGCATTGGGATCCATTGCCGCCTCACGGCAATTATCTCAGCTGGAAAAAAGCTCAGGATCTTTCGGAGTTGTCCCAAATATACCCCGGAGGGTTGGGTCGTGCCTCCAAATCGAGCTGGTTGAAAGGTGGTTCGGCCGAGGCTAAATTCGCAGATGTGGAAATAAGACTGCCATCGCAGCTGGGCAGTGACCTCAAAGAGCTTGCAAAATCCTGGCAGGTGAGTCTCAATGTCCTATACCAAATGTCATGGGCCTTCTTCCTAGCTAGGCAAAATGATGAGGGCGAAGTGAGATATGGACTGACTGTGTCGGGGCGTTCGGGCGGCCTCAAGCAGCTCGATGAGATGACCGGTCTGTATATGAATGTCCTACCTGTAATACAAAAAATGGAGGGTGATGGATCCGTAAAAGATGTTGCTACTAAATTGCAAAAGTGGTTATTGAGAGCGGTTCAGTATGACCACCTTACCCTCACTGAGATTGCCTCCCACCTTGATGCGGACGACTTTGCCCTGAATACGCTCTTTACTTTTGAAAACCTGCCCTGGTCTTCGATCCATGCCGGAGGGCTTGAGATTGATTCCTTCTCGGGCGGTATTACTTCAAATTATCCCATTGCACTTGTCGTGATTCCTGGGTCAGAGCCCCTTCTCATTTTTCACTATAACGAAAGCATCATTGATCGTCAAGAAATTCGTAGCATCGCGGGTGGACTACAGGATGCCTTGACTGCGATCACCAGAGGGTCTACAGTTGCTGATCTTATCGCTGAGTTACCAAAATTAGGCGTAAGTGAATCTCCTTCTATCGAGATGTCTGAAAGCCGTCAACTGGACTATGTACCACCCACTACCCAAGCAGAACTGACCCTGACCAGGTTATGGGAGTCTGTCTTAAGGCAGCAACCGGTAGGTGTCGAGCACGATTTTTTTGCGCTTGGGGGGAAGTCACTTGATGCCATTCGACTCTTTACCCATATACATCAGGAATTTGGTCAACACTTATCGCCTGCACTCTTGCTGGAGCGATCGACGATCCGTGAGTTGGCCAGTCTGCTTGGAGGCCAGAAGGAACAGACGACTGCCTGGTCTTCACTCGTCCCACTCAGAGCACATGGGAGTAAGCCTCCCCTCTTTTGTATCCATGCAGGGGGAGCGCATGTCTTTTTCTACCATGGTCTCATGCAGCATCTGGATGATGACCAGCCTGTGTACGGCATTCAACCCTCGGGACTGGATGGCATCTCAGAGACCGAATCCAGCATTGAGGAAATGGCTGCAGCTTACTATCGAGAAATGCGCTTGCTTCTGCCGCATGGTCCGTTCTGCCTCCTGGGTTACTGCTTCAGTGTACCTGTCTGTATAGAGATCGACAAGTTGATCAGGGCAGAAGGTGCTGGAGAGTCGCTCGTACTCGTCATTGATTCAGGACCTTGGTTTGATGGCGATGAGCAAGTCTCGATGGCAGAACGATTGGGCAAATTGGTCACGATCGCACGAAATCGCAACTGGCAGAGACTGAGTGATATCATTGAAGACAAGTCTAAAAAGATACGCTCACGCTATCTGAAAAATGTTGAAAGTAAACATGCGGCAGATCTACTTGCCATGGAAAATCAATTGCGAGAGATCTACCAGGCGTATCAATGGAAGCCCTTTGATGGCTCTATTGAATTATTGCGAAGTCGAGAATATGCCGAACGTGCAGACAAAGCATTTCACGCCAAAGAGTGGGAGCGACTGGCACGGGAAGGGTTAAGTGTCACCGTAATAGAGGGCCGTCACAAGTCTCTCTTTGAATCACCTGATGTCATCCACCTTGCCCAGGCAGTGCAGAAGAAGATAAATGAACTATCCGTTGAGATCCATGAAGGAGCCTTTTGAATTACTGCTCCCTCGTGACGATCTACATGCATTTGTGCTAGACATCTCCACTTTGACTTTGGCTGATGTGCGGTTGGACCATTTCAGTTCATCTGATCGGCAACGGATTAAGCATTTCGTGCACGAAATAGATCAGCTTAGATTTGGCATAGCACGTACAGCTTTGTATGCACTTTGTGCCAGGTATATGTCTGTAAATGAGCGAGATATAGCACTTGAATTCAATGATTACGGAAAGCCTAGGATCCGTTCTTCAGAACTCTCTTTCAATGTGAGCCACTCTGGCATGCGGGTTGCTTTGGCATTTTGCTGGCAACACGAAATCGGCATTGATGTCCAAGAAGTGCTGCCGCAAGAAGACCTGCTGGCGGTGGCTGAACGATTCTTCTCACCCAGTGAGCGAAGAGGTTTGGCAATCCAACAGGATGTGCTTCAGATGGAGTCTTTCTATCGTTGCTGGACCCGTAAAGAAGCCTTGATTAAAGCTTTGGGCCTGGGTGTTTCTGCACCCCTCGATTCGTTTTCTGTCGAGTTTCGTGCGGGGTTTCCAGCTGCAATTGTAGAGATGGAGGAACCACTGGGACCGCTGTCCGAGTGGCTTCTTGAGGACTTGCCGATAGCACCCGACTATGCGGGAGCGATTGCGTGCCACCATCCGCACAAGAATATCACCTTCAAGGAGCTCTCGCATCACGAGCTGGTTACACTTGTACGATGACCTCTTTGATCAGTTCGCTCATCTGACGCGTTAGCCCTTTGCGTTTGAACATGCTATGATCGTATTCGATGGGTTTGACAACTTCTTCGCTCAGCAGTTGTAAAATCAAGTTTCTGATTTCTGTGTTTTCCC
>CAJQNM010000734.1 GCA_905479665.1 uncultured Saprospiraceae bacterium | reverse complement strand
ATTTTAGATTTTAGACGGTAGTCAATGTGCAGAATAATAGTTGTTTAATATTCTCAGCGTCAATGTGATGAAAGCACGCACAAACTCGGTAAGTGACGGTAAGTTGATCAAAAGCAAGGTGAAGCAAAAGAAGAATAGAGCGGGTCAAGCTTTCCGATCGGCGGCAAATACATTGTGGAAATCAAATTCCCATTTTGGTGTCATTCTGCGCAAAAAAGCGAGTAAAGGTTCGAAATCAGCTGTCGTCTTCAGACAGGCCGGAAAATACGATTCGAAGTTGCGCCGTTTTGAACCTCTTGAACTTTAAACCTCTTGAACCCTTTGACTCGCTTCCTTTTATCCAGGCATTGACAATCGTCTAGCCTCTAGCGTCTAGCGTCAAAGATCTAAGATCTAAAGTTTCACGATACGCTGAACGAGTACTTCATGTACGGTAGTCGCGCGGGCAAAGTAGGTGCCGCTTGGCAGATCATGAATCAAAAGCGTTTCTTTTGGGTTTTTGAAGGACTTGACCTGTCTTCCCTGTACATCAGTGATCACTAGACTGCGAATATCTTGGGTCGCATCTACATCCAAATAGGAGTGAAATGGATTGGGTGCCAGTAGGGCGTGATTTTCGACGATGAAATCTCTTTGTGAAGTTGTTGTCCCGACCAGTTCTAGTTCGTCGACCTCGAAGAAACTTTCTGAACCGCTGCCAATCTTCTCCGTGAGGATCTTTAGCGATGCAAATGCGGGAATATAGTCGTCATCGTCAAATGTAATGGGAACCTCAAAGAAGGTAAATTCCGCTGGGCCACCGGCTGTCTTAAATTCGAATCCGGCCTCGGCAGTGACTATATCGACAGGTGATTTTTCGCTGCCGAATAGAGCAGAAATAGTGAGACTGTCACCATCGTCGCCCGAGTAGCGGAAATAGCCCTGCAAGCTGCTTGGCCGTTCCCCACATTCCTGTTTGGATAGTAGGTCCATGATCACTTCCAATGAATCTCCAGACAGCTGAGCGGCTGTAGCACTCCCATTTGCTCCCGGCGTCACCATCTTCAAGCCTGAAAACAGAGCGACATCCGCCACTCCGCTATCGAAATAGGGCTCGGTGACTGAGGCCGTCGCCAAAAACGTTAAGCGTACAATCGGGAAAAAGCGCCCAGGTAATTGCACCGTTTCGATTAGGTCAAAGCCCATTTCAAACTGAATCGTATCTGTCGCATCCTGCCATTGTTCAAAATTACCGTCAGGCATGTGGCATTGACTCTGCAATTGAGTAGTCGAGATGGCGAGGCTAAGCAGAGTGAACAACAAGGGTTTCATATTAAAATTTTATCAAATATATAAAATTCATTAAATCAAGGCTATACATCAGGTAAAGAAATTTTCTAAACAATTCAAGGGCCAAGCTCATTAAGAACTGATGAAAACGTACAAACGAGCGTTTAGCCAGGTCGTACGAGCTGACCTTGATCAGGTCTGGAGCTTTTTCTCTAGACCTGAGAACCTCAATGAGCTCACCCCACCCGATATGGACTTTGAGATCATGACTGATTTAGATGGTGTTGAGATGTATCCGGGTATGATGATCGCCTACAAGGTGTCGCCTTTTAAGGGCATCAAGATGGATTGGCTCACGGAAATAACTCAGGTACGGGACAAAGAATTTTTTATCGATGAGCAACGCAATGGTCCCTATCGAATGTGGCATCATCAGCATCACTTTAAGCAAACGGCTGAGGGAGTCAAAATGACTGATATTCTCCATTATACGCTTCCGCTGGGTATATTGGGTAGACTGGCAAATAGCATCTTAGTTGCTAAACGGATAGATGATATCTTTACCTATCGCAATAAGGCGGTAGAGCGCCTCTTTAATCAATCATGAGCAACAAATATTTCTTTCTCTTACTTCTCGCACTTCTATTCCAATGTCGTATGTCCTCACAACAAACTGACCATCTTCATACCAATCACCTCATTTCTGAAAATAGTCCCTACCTACTCCAACACGCGCACAATCCAGTAGACTGGTATCCGTGGAGCGATGAAGCACTGGCCCTCGCGGCAAAAGAAGATAAGCTGCTGGTGATCAGCATCGGGTACGCCGCGTGTCACTGGTGCCATGTGATGGAGCACGAATCTTTTGAGGATGATTCCGTTGCCATGGCAATGAATAGCGACTTTGTGAGTATCAAGGTAGATCGGGAGGAGCGTCCGGACATCGATGATGTTTATATGACAGCCTGCCAACTATCATCAGGGCGCGGCTGTGGCTGGCCGCTCAACGCTTTTGCTTTGCCAGATGGCAGACCCGTTTGGGCAGGCACCTATTTCCCTAAAGACCAGTGGATGGGCATCTTAAAGCAATTTCGTGATCTCTGGCAGAATGATCGCCAAAAGCTGGAAGACTATGCCGATAAGCTCACCAGCGGCATCAAGTCGCAAGATCAAATTATGGTGGGTGCTCCTACTCCTTTTGAACGATCGTACGTGGACACGATGGCGGCAGGATTGCAACGCTCGATCGATTGGGATAAAGGTGGCCGGAGTGGAGCCCCTAAATTCCCCATGCCGGTAAACTTCTCTTATCTGTTGGATCACCACGTCATGACCGGTGATGCCAAATCACTCGAGGCGGTAAATATCACGCTGGATGAAATGGGCCGCGGAGGAATCTACGATCAGCTGGGAGGAGGTTTTGCGCGCTACTCTGTCGATGACGAGTGGTTGGTTCCTCATTTTGAGAAAATGATGTATGATAACGGCCAGTTGATGTCATTGTACAGCAAAGCATATCAGGTCACAGGAAAGCAAGCTTATCGCCGCGTCATTGCCGAGACCACCGACTGGCTGGCGCGAGAAATGACCAATGATGTGGGGGGGTTTTACTCTTCGCTCGATGCGGATAGTGATGGTGAAGAAGGTAAATTTTACGTGTGGACCTGGGATGAGCTCATGCAACTTGTAGCTCCGGATGACTTTGATGTATTCACCAAATATTACGGCTGTACGCAAGAAGGCAATTGGGAGCACGAAAAGAACATCCTACATATGCCGATTCAACGGGAGGCATTTATTCAAGAGGAAAAAATATCCGAAGGAGATCTGGATGAAATACTCTCTCGAAATAAAGAGGCCTTATTTGCCTATCGCGAAAAGAGAATTCGCCCGGGCCTGGACGACAAAATCCTCACCTCATGGAATGCCCTGATGCTGCGAGGATTAGTCGATGCCTACAAGGCGCTGGGAGAAGACAGATATCTGCAAATGGCATTGAAAAATGCTGAGTTCTTGCGTGATAATCTGCTTAAAGAAGGAAATCGGCTCGATCGGAATTACAAAGACGGCACCACCAAAATAAATGCCTTTCTGGACGACTACACGTTACTCACTTCTGCCTACCTCGCGCTCTATGAAGTGACCTTTGATATAAGCTGGTTGAACCTGGCAAAGAGTCTGACCGACTATGCGATTGAGCATTTTTATGACGACACAAATAAATTATTTAATTACACGTCCGATCTGGATGCACCGCTGGTTGCGCGCAAAAAGGAAATAAATGACAATGTCATTCCTGCGTCCAACAGCAGCATGGCACGCAATCTAAATTATCTCGCACATTATTTTTCCGACGACGAGTACAGCCGCATGTCAGATCGGATGATCTTCAACATTACGGAGCCCATCGTCCAGTCTGGGCAGACCGGATACTATGCCAACTGGGCCTTGCTCTATCTGGAAAAATTACACTCCACCTACGAAGTGGTCATTATGGGATCTGATCATGCCGCCTTGCGCGCCGAATTGCAAAAGACGTATTATCCCAATACGATTTATCTTGGGGGCGAAACGGAGACTTTTCCACTAATGGAGAGCAAGCTGGTCGAGGATCGAACCATGATCTACATCTGCCAAAATCGAGTCTGCCAATTTCCGGTCAGCAATGTGGCTGATGCACGAGAACAGATTAAATATTTGTAGGAAAATGTACCGCGTTGATTCCTCGATTGCTTCTGCAGAGACCTTGCCCTCTGAGTTTTATTTAGATGATGATACTTGGAAAAAGGTAAAAGAAAAAATATTCGGCACGAATTGGCTCTACCTCACCGATGCCGACCTGGCCTTCAGCGGCTTAAACAATGTCCACCCTGATTGGTTGCTCGAAAACTATCTTGACGAGCCCATCCTATTGGTGCAGGGCGAAGAAAGCATACAGGCATATACAAATGTATGCACCCATCGTGGATTTTTATTGGTACCGCATCCCGCGCAAATGAAAAAGATCGTCTGTGGATATCATGGCCGCCGCTTTGATCTACAGGGGCAATTTGAGCACATGCCTGAATTTGAGGAAGCGGAAAATTTCCCCCGACCGTGTGATCACCTCCCTATCGTACCGCTGCAGCGCTGGAGGCAATTTTTATTTTCAGGAGTTAATCCCACATTTGATTTTAGCGCTATTCACAACCGGCTGGAAGAGCGCTTGTCTTTTCTGCCTTTTGAGTCCTTTCGGTTTGCACCCGAATATTCTAAAACCTACAATGTCCATGCACATTGGACGCTCTATTGCGATAATTATTTAGAGGGCTTTCACATTCCGTTTGTGCACGACTCATTGGGCGCCATTCTCGACTACGGCAAATACACCACAGAATGCTATGACCAGATGGTGTTGCAAATCGGCTATTCCGATGGCAGTGGATTTACGTTTGATTTGCCGGAAGGGCACCCTGATTTTGGCAAAGATGTGGCCGCCTATTATTATTGGATCTTCCCCAACTTCATGCTCAATATTTATCCCTGGGGTGTCCAGCTAAATATTGTACGACCGGTCACCAAAGATTTTACCAGGGTTGAATTTCTCTATTACATCCACAATGCGGAGATATTCAATATCATGCAGGGAGACAAGCTCGCCGAAAAAACCGAGCGTGAAGACGAATTTGTAGTAGAGGCCGTACAACGCGGTATAAAATCTCGATTTTATCAGGCCGGTCGCTTTTCGCCAAAGCGGGAAAAGGGTGTGCACTATTTTCATCGGTTGCTTTCTGAAAGCTTGGCTCCTGTGTGACAAAAGGACTCCGGCTAGTTGCATCACCGCACTATGTTCATTATATTTAGATGTTCATGTAACATGAACATCTAAATTTTATGTACATGGAAGTCTTGCAAATACTACAAGAACTCGATCGATCGGAGGAACTCAATCTCTCAATCAGAGAACTCCACTCAAGAGATAGCAAGATCGATTTAGTCCTCGAAATAAACAAAGAAAAGGTACTCATTAAAACCAAGTATGAGGTTAGGCCCAGTCAAGTCGGCCAACTGCATGATCAAGCGAAGCTCTATCAAAAAGAGATATTTCTTGTAGCTTCAAACTATATAACTCCAAGTGCCAAGCGACTCCTCAAAGAGTATCGAATAAGCTATCTGGACTCCGGTGGAAATATACATCTTAAATTAAACAAAGGATTGATCTTCATCGAAGGAAAGCATGTAAAACCACCCTCGGAAAAATACAAGAACAGAGCATTTACAAAAGTGGGGGCAAAGTTGATTTACACCCTTCTGCGTGAACCAAGTTACGCAGATCTCAATTATCGATCTCTCTCGGAAATTTCGACTTGCTCATTGGGATCTATATCAAAAATAATGGATCACCTAAAAAAAGAACAATTCATCATTAACCTCCCTAATAAAAAAATAAAATTGATTCAGCAAGATAAGCTGATGGCTAAGTGGATCGAAACCCTAAAAAATCAACTGTTGCCCGCAATGCTCATCGGAAAATATAATTTTCCACGCAGCAAAAAATGGCACGAAATCAATCTTAAGCAAAAACAAGGGTATCGGTGGGGAGGAGAGGTTGCTGCATCAATATTGACGAAAAACCTGAGACCACAGGAGTACACTATTTACACATCCAAGAAGTCAAGTGAGCTAATGAAAGACTTCAAACTTACACCCGACAAGAATGGGGAGCTATCCGTTTACAGAGAATTTTGGAATGACGGTTCTACACAAACAAAGAGTGCCACAGTAGACCCAGTGCTAATTTATGCAGAACTGATGGCTTCTTCAGATAGCCGCAATATAGAAGCAGCCAATGATATTAAAGAAATGTTTCTAGGTGAGCACCTTTAAAGAATACTCGTTTCAAGATTACAAGGAAGTGTACAAACGGATTGATGCGATCATCACATCGCTCGGATACAAGTATTATCTCATTGGAGCAAACGCAAGAGACATCCATCTTTACAGAGCAGGCTTAAGACCGACGAGAGGAACTGCAGATATTGATTTTGCCGTCATGATTCCGTCTGAGGTTGACTACAATAATTTCATGAAACAAATTATTGAGAATGGGTTTCAAGAAACCAATCATCAATATAGGGTGATTTACATCGATTCCAACACGGTAGTAGACATCCTACCATATGGAAAAATAGCCCAAGAATATACCTTAAATTTTAATGCGCGAGATATTGAATTGAGCGTATTGGGATTCGAAGAGGTCGGAAATGACTCTCAAGAATTTAAGCTAGAAGGTGGTTTCTCAATTCCGATTTCATCTGCCCATGGGTTGATCATCCTTAAGCTAATATCATGGAATGAAAGAAAGGAGCGAAATAAGGATCTAAAAGATATTCGGTCGCTGTTGGATGCAGCCTGGGCCTTGTATCAAGATGAGCTGTACAAAGAAGACTCCGAACATTTCGACCTCCTGGACGCAGATAATTTTGATGTCCATAAAACAGCTGCAAAAATAATGGGGCGTAAGATGAAACCACTTCTTGATCAGTGTAAACCCCTGAACAAAGCAATCAGGTCCATACTAGAGATAGAAATAGCAAATCCGTCTCTTATGACAGCGGAGATGAGTATTCATCATGACACTGAAATTGTAATCGGATTACTAGAAAATCTATTGGCTGGCATCAAGGGTGAATAAATTCTCCCTAAAGTACTTTCCCACCGTGACACCGATATACCCGTGCTGGATACTGCTCGATGAGGCGATAGTCATGGGTGGCGAGTAAGATGGTGGTGTTTTCCGATTGATTGAGATCGTAAAGGAGTTTCAAAATCTCATCCGATGTATCGGGGTCAAGATTTCCGGTGGGCTCATCGGCAATAAGTAATTTGGGGGTATTGAGCAGTGCACGAGCGACGGCCACCCGTTGGCGCTCACCTCCCGACAGTTCATGTGGCATTTTGTGTCCTTGATACTTCAATCCTACCGAGGCCAGTACGCCCTGAATCCGTCGCTCCATTTTCTGGGTGTCTTTCCATCCTGTTGCCCTCAGCACATAGTTGAGATTTGCCTCTACCGTACGATCGAAGAGAAGATTAAAATCTTGAAAGACCATGCCTAACTGACGGCGCAGTTTGTAGAGATGCCTGTTTTTGATTTTCCGGAGATCGAAGCCTGCGACCTCACCCTCCCCCTCTACCAGCGGAATATCGCCATAAATAGTACGGAGAAGAGAGGACTTACCGCTGCCGGTCTTGCCAACAAGGTAGAGAAACGCCCCCTGTTCGATCTCCAGCGAGATATCATTAAGCACCAAATGGCTATCCTGATAGATGTCCGCATGCTTAAACAACACAACCGGTTTGGCCTCGTTTACCACTCGACTATCCGAACGAACTTTTTGGGTCTCAGTTGTTGTATTGATAACATCGCTGTACATGCAAACTGATTTTTAAACATATCTAAGATACGTAATATTTAAGGCATTGACTGACAAGACCGTTAAAATATCATCCACGTTGAATGCCCGTTGTAAGGCAGTCTTTGTAGATTTGTATCATACGTCAGAGAAGGAACGATGAAAAACATCAAAAAAATACATGTGGTGGCAGGAATTATGGCAGTGGCCGGAATCTTCATGCTGCTTTCTGCATCTAAGGATCTGAGCACCTACGCCACCTTTGCCGAGGCAAGTAAAGTGAAGAAGGCAGTAAAGGTGGTCGGCGTCCTTTCGAAAGACAAACCGATGGTCTATCAGCCTGAAGTAGATCCCAACCTCTTTACCTTTTTCATCAAGGATCAAGATGGCGTAGAACGCAGAGTAATCCTCAACGAAGCCAAGCCCCAAGATTTTGAGCTATCCGAGCAAATAGTCGTCACAGGGAAACTGCGAGAAAATGACTTTATCGCCTCAAGTCTTTTGATGAAATGCCCTTCTAAGTACAAGGATGCCGAAATTTCGGTACGGGGAGATAGCTAAACAAATTGCATGGAAGAAATTGCCTACATCGGCGAACATGCCTGGCCTGGTCAGGTAGGTCATTTTCTACTTTTACTCTCTTTTGTCGCTGCTCTCTTTGCCTGCGTCTCCTTTGCACGTGGTGTCCATAAGCAAGAAAAAGCCGCTGCCAGTTGGAACAGGATGGGCAAAGTGGGTTTCATGGTTCACTCCCTGACCATATTTCTGGCCATCGGTCTGATCTTCTTCATGATGATCCAGCAGTACTATGAGTACGAATATGTCTGGGCACACGTCTCTGAGCAACTTCCCATGCGCTATATTTTTTCCGCCTTTTGGGAAGGCCAGCAGGGCAGTTTCTTGCTTTGGATGTTTTGGCATGCCGTACTCGGCTTGATCCTGGTCTATCGCTCCGACGCCTGGCATGGGCCGGTGTTGTCTATCCTCTCCGCAGTGCAGTTATTCCTCGTCTCCATGATCTTGGGCATCTATTTTACCCCAGATTTCCAACTCGGAGTGAGTCCCTTCAACCTGCTGCGCGACACAGAAGGCATGATCAATTTACCAGTCTTTGCCAACGCCAATTATCTAGAGCAAATAGAAGGCAAGGGCCTCAACCCTCTGTTGCAAAACTACTGGATGACCATCCATCCTCCTACCCTCTTTTTGGGATTTGCAGCGGTCACGATTCCCTTCTGCTATGCGGCAGCTGGCCTCTGGACGAAAAAATACCGCGAGTGGCTCAAGCCCGTATTGCCCTGGGGGCTGTTTGCGGCAGCGATCCTCGGTACAGGCATCGTGATGGGCGGTGCATGGGCATACGAAGCACTCAGTTTTGGAGGCTACTGGGCTTGGGACCCAGTGGAAAATGCTTCACTGGTGCCATGGATCATCCTCATCGGTGGAGTACACATTAATCTGGTGGCACGCAGTACTGGACAGTCGATCAAGGGGACCTATGCGTTTTATGCGCTGAGCTTTCTATTTATACTCTATTCTACATTTTTGACGCGCAGCGGCATTTTAGGAGATAGCTCCGTCCATTCATTTACTGATATGGGGCTGGAGTGGCAGCTTACTATCTTCATGGCAGCTTTTGCATTTTTTGGTATTTGGCAGTATGTGAAACACGGGAAGTCCATCCCTGTACCCGATCGAGAAGAATCATTGACTGCACGTGAATTTTGGCTCTTTATCGGCTCCCTAGTATTGCTGTTCTCCGCAGGTCTGATTATTT
>CAJQNM010000733.1 GCA_905479665.1 uncultured Saprospiraceae bacterium | reverse complement strand
GCATGAGCAAAATCTTTCAATGTGTAATTTTTACCGTCAATGCCCAGCAGATCAAAATCTGGTGCATGAGCACCAAGCTCAAGCGTTTGAAACCCTGCAGGATTGCCGTTGTCGTCCAGCAGGGATTTATTTTGTGCCTCTAGCGAGAATGACAACACAATCACAAGTGCACTAATACACCACGTACTAAAAACTATCTCTTTCATCTTCATTGCTTTTCTCTAAGATAGGTGAAATGGAAATGAGATGCCACTCCATTGCGATTTATTGGGTCCAGGATAAAGGCCAATCTTGAATTTGCTGCCTATCTTACTTCATGACAATGTCCCGATCACAATACCTATTAATTGAAACGATCCGGCATTATCGGCATTTACTGCAATCGATCATATATGAAGAGGTGAAGGGATCGGAGGACAATTTCGACTCTTATTATTGCCTGGTGTATTATTATCCATCCATTTCCTAAAAATTGGGGAAGTCCTTCGCTGAATAGTAAAATTAAATCATGCGTAAACAATTAATTCTTTTTTGCCTCACCTTCCTGATCGTAGGGGCGTTGCGGGCTCAGAGCAACGCAACAAAAGTGGGAGAATTTATTATTGAACCTCCAACCCTGGAGAATTTGGGGTTCGAATGGTATATCGATGGAGATGATAACCGCAACGCTAGGGTAGAGGTTGAGTATCAAATTGCTGGATCCAATCACGAGTGGAAGAGTGGAATGCCACTCTTACGCATTGGTGGAGAGCATATAGGTCGAGCAGGAATTGGCTACACCACTCCTCACATGTTTGCTGGAAGCATATTGGACCTTAAACCGGATACCAATTATGAGGTGCGATTTACTTTGGAAGATCCAGATGGAGTGCAAGGGGAGGGAGATATTATTAAGATTCATGGTGGACTTTATCAGGGGGGCCTCCTGAACTATCCTGATTGGCATAATATTCCTTTCGATGGCACCTACTGGCCTACGGCTAAAGGTATTGCCGAGCTCCCAATTGTTATCGAGGCAGCGGGAGATGGCGAGGTGATATTTGATGGTCAAGGTGCGGCCAATCTATTTAATGCCATGGCCACTGATCATCATATTTTTCAGGGTCTGACCTTTAGGAATGTCGACCGGGTTTTCGATGCCGACAGAAAGCATTTGGCAGGGGCGAGTATTTAACCATTCGGAATTGTCGCTTCGAGAATGTGGGGGAGGGCATTCGCACAGAATATGCCTGATCAAAAAACTTTCTGATCGCGGATAATGTCATTCTTGGCCGCGATGATCGCTACAGACTCTACGGATGGGCTGCTCACCGCGAAGGCCTCATACCTTGTGGAACACATCTTCTAGACTCCTATTACGGTATCAAAGTCTATGGTTCTGGTCATGTGATTGCGCACAATTCGATTGCCTTCTTCCACGATGCGATTGGTATTTCAACGTATGGTACTCCAGAAAAGGAGCAGGAATTAAAAGCGGTGTCGATCGATATCTACAACAATGATTTGCACCTGCCGGTCGACGACTTTGTGGAGGCCGACGGTGGCGTTCATAATATTCGCATCATGCGAAACAGAGGGGTGAACGCTGCCGAAAATGGCCTGAGTGCTCAACCCGTCTTTGGTGGGCCAGCCTACTACATCCGAAATATCCTCTACAACGTACCATTGGGTGGTGCGCTCAAGATCCACGGTGGTGTACCTGGGCTCATGGCGTATCACAATACCTTCTTTACCGAAAATAATGCAGGTGCTAAATATCCAAATTCCAACTTTCGGAATAAATTTGATTCTCGGCACTGATGGGCAGACGGTCATCTCTTCACTGCACTTCACGACCTCTTATTCGGTTGCAGATTACAACGGGTATCGGCCAAATCAAGGACCTGAAAGTCCTGAAAATCAATTTAGGTGGTTGACACCGGAAGGAGAGGCGGTAGAATTTAAAACATTGGAGAATTTTAGCGAGGTAAGCGGTCTGGAAGTGCATGGACTAACCGTCGACTATGATGTTTTTGAGGATCTTCAGAAACCAATCCATGCTCTTGTCAAAGGAATGCCCAGCCCCGTATACCATGCGGCAGATCTCAACTTTCACCTTAATCCCATGGGCAAGGCAGTTGATGCGGGAATAGTGATTCCAAATGTGAATGATGGTTTTAATGGCGAGGCACCGGATTTAGGAGCACTCGAAGTGGATGGTCCGACAGTCATCTACGGAGTACGGGGACTTGATCCGGATCGCGAGTTTTATCGCTGAAGTGGAAAATTATGTGTGCGATTTGCGTAGTGCTTCGGGGCAAGGCTGTAGAAGCGTTCATTGCGCTAAAGGGAACTTAGGCATTCTGATAGACGATCTTACATGTCTTTCAAACGTGGTGTAACGGCCCCTTAGAGACCCGGACTGAGCTACAAAAATATTTTTGTAGTTATGAATATGAAGACGACAAAGAATGGATCTAAGAAATTCACGCAAGAGGAGAAATTGAAGATTCTAAAAGAAGCTAAGGAGAAAGGGGTAGGCGTGACCCTAAGCAAGTATGGAGTGTACCAGGCGACATACTACTATTGGAGGAAGAAGTTCTTGGTCTACGGAGAGGAGGGATTGCAGCATCGCCAGCAACGAGACCTTCAGAAGAAACTCAAACAATTGGAAGAAGAGAACAAAAAACTAAAGGAACTCCTGGGCAAGAAGGAGCTTGAAAGCGAGTTGAAAGATGAGATGTTAAAAAAAAAGTACCCAGAGCTGAGAAGAAGCAGTTAGTGCGCAGCTACATGGCAGCAGGAATGAACCGAAAAGAATGTTTAGCGATCGTTGGTCTGACAAAGCACCAATATTATCACTCGCAACGAGGGACCAAACCAGGTAGACAACCCACCTGTACGACTACCTGGAGAGATCCAGCCACAGGGGATGAGTACGAAGTAGATAATCTTGAAGTCGTGGATAAAATCGTAACGATCAAGCTTGATCCAGATCATAGTAACTGGTATCGGATGATTGCGGTCAACCTCGCGATCATGGGCTACTACATCAATCATAAGAAGGTCTACAGGCTGATGCAAGCATATGTACTGTTGGAGGCGCCTAAAAAAACAAAAGGGAGGAATTTTGTTCAATATCGGCGAGTGATCCCAGAAGGACCTCTGCGAATATTAGAGATGGACATCAAATACGTATGGATACACGGGGCAAACCGGCATGCCAAAGTGCTCACCATAATAGACACATTTACTCGCTATGCGCTCCACTGGACCATTGGCTATTCGATGAAAAGTATTCAGGTCAAGGAGGCCTTCGAGTATGTTATCGCTGAGTATTTCCAAGGAGCAGACTTGCTCAATCTTCAGGTTGAAATAGTCCTAAGAAATGATAATGACAAGGTATTTGAAGCCAAACTTATGCAGGACTTTTTTAAAGCCAACCATGTTACTCAGGAATTTACTCATCCATACACCCCTGAAGAAAATGGGCACATCGAGAGTTTCCACAGCATACTGTCCAAGTCACTTAAGCATGACAAATTCATGGATCTGGATGGTCTAGAAAGCAGACTCACTAGATTCTATCAGTGCTACAACAATGACAGAGCCCACAGTGCCACAAAGGGAGTGCCTCCAGCTAAATTCTGGATGTTGCACGAACTTGAAAAGGTAGAGATGACGATAATGGATAAACGAAAAGTACGCTTTGAGCTAAAAGTAGCTTATCAAGATATACTGACAATTCAAGACATTGATAAATATCAATATCGAAGATTAGGAGCCTGAGTGAGACTCTCGCATTATTTGGAGGTCCTCGATGGACTGAGAAATAAAAATGTATGGCAGGCCTGCTCAATACATAATCAACATCGAGTCATAATCACCGTCAGTCGACTCTCGCTAGGCAAAGAT
>CAJQNM010000732.1 GCA_905479665.1 uncultured Saprospiraceae bacterium | reverse complement strand
TCCATAACTTCGGAAAAGAGCTACACTGCCAAATATCGACCATGGGAGTTACAAGTCAGCATCGGGTTTGAAGAAAGAAGTCAGGCAATGCGAGTAGAAAAATACCTCAAGAAGAAACCGCGCACCTTTTTAAGATGATTGATAGTAGATCAATTACTGCAGCAGCATGTTTAGAAGAAATTTGGTTAGTGCGGTATATGAGATCCGCAATCTCCGATTGGGTAAGATTGAATTTATCCCGCACCTGCGGCAGGATCCTGTTGCATAGTGGGATCCGACTAAACCCAAAATAAGATTGGAATATTTATGGAATTTCAATGATAATTCCATCACTAGTGCAGATGTAATCCAAAATATCTAGCTGCAGAGCAAGATTAAGATACGACATATCATAAATATGTGCGGAGTTCCGTGCTGCGATTTTTTGACAATACCGAAAGATTGAAGTCATGACGAAATCGCACTAACCTAAAACAAAATGCCATGAAGCAATTTAAATTATTTACCATTGTTTGTTGCCTGCTAACGAGTTGGCTTCTCAGTGCGCAATCTCCCCTAGAGGTGGAGCAATATGATAAGAGACTGCGACTCGACATCGCAAATCCCAATATCTCTAGCCATGTTCCCACAGGATTGATATATGATGACATCGACGGATCAGCCTTCTCCAATTTATCGGATAATTATCTACGGATTGCTGATGGTCCATTTGGATATCAAGTCCAAAATGAAAACGTCATCTACAGTCAACTGACAAAGAACGCTTTGAGCTTCAATCATTATGATACTCCTTTCGATCATCTTTTTCTTATCGGACCTCCCCAGAGAGGATACTGGGGTCCTCGCAATCCATTAGATGCATTGCCATTGGAATATGATTTTAAGACCTTTGGACACATCTTTAATGTGGACATCACAGGCCGTAGAATGACAGAACTCCGAGATAATGATGATACCGGTGCATTGCGCTTGTACCGATACTCGGGAGGATTCGTTTATCACCATACGCTAACAATCAATGCCGCAGGCAATCCTACCTGGCTCCATGTCAGTGACCGCCGTACGAAGGAGAACATTCGCAGTACGAGTAACATTCTATCTCGTGTCAACAAGTTGCAGCTGAAGCGATATAATTATATTGGCAATGATGTGGAAACTACCGGATTCATTGCTCAGGAGGTACAGAAAGTCTTCCCAGATTTAGTGGAAGAAATGGAGGATGGTCATCTGGGTGTAAATTATTTAGGATTCTCAACGCTGGCGATTCAAGCCATCAACGAGCAGCAAGAGATTATTTCTGATCTAGAGCAAAGATTGGCTAAAGTGGAGAGGCATCTCGCTCACTAGACTTGGAATTTAGTCCACTCAAAAGTTTGGATGAGCACGGGGTTGACATACTCTGCAGTTTTCTCTTAGCGGTTTTCTTAATCCTTTTATTGGTACTCGGACAATCGTCGATAGAGCCAAGTTCTAACTGAGAAAGTCCGTGATAGAAGATTTGTAGCGAGTCAGCCGAGGTGTGCTCCAGTGGTCACCCTGTAGTCCCTCTTTTTATATGTAATTGAAGAAAATATGATAGCCCTGTTAAGTACCGAAACTGTAAAAAGGCACCGCCGCAGTCTATTCATTAAAACGGGCTCGATTAATTGTGCCCAAATTTAATTATTAAACCAAAAGTATCTAAAAATGAAACAATTATTATTTTTTCTCTGTTTGACTTTGATTCATGCAATATGTTTTGCACAAGACATCTCTATTGCTGACGAGCAGGCGGTGCAGACAATGACCACGACCAACTCTTTAAATGGGTCAGTGATTGTGTTTGAAAATTCTACTCCTAATCCAGGGCCCTTTCCAGGATCCAAGAAAATCGGTTCACTGAACTATAAAGTTGGCTCCGCTACACGCGGGCAGATGTCTTATGAAGTTGGTGGTTTCTTAAGTCCGGACAGACTAAAGTTTAGAATCGGAGGCAGCGAAGTAATGGAATTGCGCGATACGGGGCTGTTTACCGTCAACGTGCTGGAACTAAACAACGGTGCACGCTGCAGTGAGGGAGGCCTTTGGCTCAGTTCGTGCAGTCGTGACTTTAAGGATCTTCGATCAATTGCTCCAGGTTCGACCGTATTAAATCAGATCCGAAAACTGCCCGTTTATAATTGGAGCTACAAGGGTCACCCCTCTGACATGCACATAGGCCCCACTGCAGAAGATTTTCATCAGGCTTTTCAAATAGGTGACGACAAATCAATTGCAGGAGTTGATATGGGGGGAGTAGCTCTTGCAGCGATCCAGGAGCTGTTACAGCGCATAGAGATGCTGGAGGCGAGACTGGAATCGCGCGAAAATTAATTAACGACCTATTAGTGAATAGTGAATAGTATAGTGAATAATTAATAATTGTTGCGGCTCTTTGTTCGTGTTGCTACATAGGCTAGTTTGAGTTTGCTCTGCTTCTATTCTCAGCTGGAGGGTGTCTCCTATGGGAACACTAAAAAATAGAGCTAAAATAATAGTAGAGGCCGAGGTGCGACGCATTGTGAAGTAAGAAGAATGGCAGTTTGCGCATCCCACCTATTATCTGAATCTATTAATAGGGAATAATTATTGGTTTTTAGCAGCTCTTCACTTTTGCCGCTACAAAGAAAGAATCCGGATGCTCATTTGGTAGTACCGCCACCGTGGCAATTGAGTATCCGGCTTTTTGCATGGCGGCAAACCAGAGGTGGGCTTCGTGAAATCGCTTCATGATCTTTGTTTCGCCCAGGGAAAAGCTCTATCTTCTGGCTTTCTGAAGGTCCAATCAACAAAGATATGAGTCGGTTTATAACACGCAGGTATTTCGTCAAAAATTGCAGTATGGCCACAGCGGCTATCCCCTTAGGCTATGGCATGAGCAAAACCACCAATCAGGATCCCGTTAGGGTTGGTGTCATTGGTACAGGGAGTAGAGGAACAGGACTGGCGAGTGAGCTGAGCAAGATTTCGAAATTTTCGCTCGATGCGTGTTGTGATATATTGCCAGCGCATCTCGACAAGGGTATGGCCTATGCAAGTAAGAATGCCAAGCGCTACACGGATTATCGTGCCATGCTCGATGACCAATCTATTGAAGCCGTGGTGATCGCGAGCCCCCTCTATTTACATCATCCCATGGTCATGGATGCCATCTCTGCAGGCAAGCATATCTATTGCGAAAAATCAATGGCTCACACTATTGATCAGGCACTGGAGATAGAGCGTAAGGCCAAGGAAAGCAATAAGGTGTTTCAAGTGGGCTTTCAATACCGCTACTATCCCCTCTATCATGCCGTCCGTGAAGGATTGCAAAGTGGTGACATCGGAGAAGTAAAGCACTTCATATGTCATTACAATAGGAACAACGATTGGCGACGACCAGTGCCCGATCCTTCTCGAGAAAGGGAAATTAATTGGCGCATGTATCACGAATATAGCGGAGGGCTCATGGCAGAGTTAAGTGCCCACGAGGTCGATGTCTTAAATTATATGTTTGGCGGTGCTCCGGATAAGATCTGTGGGTTTGGC
>CAJQNM010000731.1 GCA_905479665.1 uncultured Saprospiraceae bacterium | reverse complement strand
GATCATGAGTGGTCCACCCGCTTCAAAACCGACTCTGCCCTTGATCCCCACAATGGTGTCCCCTACATGTACGTCGCGTCCGATTGCGTAGCGACTCGCTAGTTCACTAAGCACTCGTATCATGGTCACTGGATCTGTGCTGTCTGAGGTGCTGAGGCCACTTAAGTTTCCACCTTCAAAATGCAGTTTGATCTCGGTCGCCTCTTTTTCTTGGAGTTGGCTTGGATAGGCTTCTTCGGGGAGACCTTGGTGGGAGGTGAGTGTTTCTTTTCCACCTACACTCGTACCCCAAAGACCTTGATTAATTGAATATTGGGCCTTCTCCCAGTTTAGCTCGACGCCGTGCTTTTTTAAATAATCTACCTCTTGCTGACGAGTGAGTTTTTGATCCCGGATGGGAGTAATAATCTGCAGATCCTTTCCCAAGACTTGAAATGCCAGATCGAAACGGACCTGATCATTGCCGGCACCGGTACTGCCATGCGCTACGTGAGTAGCGCCTATTTCGTTGGCATAATGCACAATGGCCAGTGCCTGAAAGACACGCTCTGCGCTGACCGAAAGGGGATAGGTGTTATTCCGCAACACATTGCCATAAATGAGATACCGGATGCATTTCTGGTAAAAGACCTGAGTCGAGTCAATGTGCTTAAATTCACTTGCACCCAATTGAATGGCTTTGTTTTTGACCCCTTCTATTTCCTCTTCCGAAAATCCACCCGTATCTACTAGCACAGCAGATACCGTGAGACCTTTCTCTTCGGTTAAATATTTTATACAAAAGGAGGTGTCTAGACCACCGCTGTACGCCAATACCACATCGCTATTTTTCTTCATGTTCGGGTACGATTATTTGATCAGTAAGATCCACTTTCATCTCTTCTTTCGAAGGTGCGAGCATGGCTGTGCACATGCACATTTTATATTCTTTGCTTTTTAGTATCTCATAGTTTGAGCAGGAGGCACAGCCCTTCCAGAAACCTTCATCACGGGTGAGCTCGGAGTAGGTCACAGGAATATAACCTAAACTCGAGTTGATTTTCATTACTGCGGAGGAGGTCGTAATGCCAAAGACCTTTGATTTGGGATACTTGTCACGAGCCAGTGCGAAGACCTTTTGTTTGATTTGCATGGCGATTCCGTGTCCCCGGTAATCAGGGACCACGATGAGGCCACTATTGGAGACATATTTTTTTTCTTCAAAACCTTCGATGTAGCAAAACCCGACCAGAGTCTCTCCATCAAGTGCAATGACCGAATCTCCTTTTTCCATCTTGTTCGACACATATTCGGGAGTGCGCGTCGCAATGCCGGTGCCCCTATCGCTTGCTGAGAGTGCATACTGTCGACAGATCTCTTCTGCGTATTGCACATGCACTGCACTTGCAACGAAAATTTTGATGTCCATAAAAAAAGATTGAGATTTGAAAATTCGAAATAGAAAGGATGGGAAGGGCTAGGAGCGGCTGCTGAGCCGCCTGCGACGAGAGCGTCTATATGCGTGTCGAATTTTCATCGGGGGCAAAAATAGAGTTTTTTTTCTTTAACCACTCCATTCCTGCCACAGTCATGAGTAGCATCAGCATCCCATACATGGTATCTTCGATCGGTATCGTGCCGAGCCGGATGCCCAGATTTTCTGAATCGTTGTACCAGACGACCTCCTGCTCGATCCAAGATCCAGTCAGTATACCATTCACGATAAAGAAAGGCACGAGGATAATAAGATACATCAACAAGAAGTGATCCAGGTAGGTGACTCGCCGATACAGCAATACCAGCAAAAACGAACCCAAGAGAAGGAAGGTGAGTGATGTATACCAGAGGCCGAATGAAAAAGCCCCTCCGATCAGCAGAATGATCGCTAGTCCTCCAAGGATGTACCGGCTCCTCATCCGGAGGTCGGGAAGACGCTGCCTCAGTACAAAATAGGTAAACAAACATGCGTAGGGGATGCACAAGAAGAATAGATACTCTTCGATTGGGAGGCCGAACAGCATGGCACCCAACAGATGTATCTCGTTAAAGCCCCAGATACCCATCTTTGTAAACCAGACATCCCAAACCAGGAAAAAAGCCGCCATTGCTGCACACGCAGGAAAGAAGTACTTCCATTCGCGTTGAAATGGAAACCATTTTGTGAGAGAAAATAGAAGAGGAACACTGAGTGCTAGCAGATCAGTGCACAGATAGGTGCTCATGAAGCTCTGACCTTACGGCGGTACGCCAAGGCCTCGCGAAAATAGCGCAGCGGCACAAAGAGCATTCCAAAGCACTCTCCATCTTCTTTGCCCAGTTGCTTATGGTGCACCTTATGCGCTTTTCGTAAAGCCAGGAAATAGGGGTTTTTTGTCTGTCGCAGCCATTTCAGACGCTGATGAATAAAAATGTCATGGACCAGGACATAGGCCATCCCATAGAGGGCTACACCAAGGCCAATAAACAATAAGGCATTTACCTCTCCACCACGCACTCCTGCCAGACAGAGTAAAAAACTGGGTATTCCGAATACGAGGAAAAAGGAATCATTGCGCTCCAAGACATGGTCATGATCCTTGTCGTGATGGTCGGCATGCAGCACCCAGAGAAAACCATGCATCACATAGCGATGAGTGCACCAGGTTACACCTTCCATGATGACGAAGGTGGCCAGCATGATCAATAGATAATTGAGTATCATGACGATAGCGATCTAAAGGTAGCTTGAAAATAGGCTCGCGGCACCAGACTCAACTTTCGATAATTTGGGATGCGGATGCGTCGTTGCATCATTTGTTCGGCTGAGGTAGAGCGTATTTTCTTAAATAATTTCAGATAACATATATAGGCGGTATAGACACCCCACCGAGCTTTTCGCGGCAGCTTTCGTATTCCTTCTTCGGCCAGGGCAAAATCCTTGGCAATTGATTTTTCTATCTCTTGCTTGTCCCTTAGCGTCCAGTTTTCCAGATCAACTCCTGGAAAGTAGGATCGCCCCAGGCCTTTATAATCAGCGTGCAGATCCCGCAAGAAATTTACTTTTTGGAACGCTGCACCTAAGGCCCTAGCCTCGGGCACCAATGCGTCATACATTTCTTCCTTGCCGTCGACAAAAACTTTCAGACACATCAAGCCCACTACTTCAGCAGATCCCCAGATATATTCTTCAAATGTGGTCTCTTCGTAATCACGATGCCCTAGGTCCATCGACATGCTGTGCAGGAAACTGCGAATCAACTCATGATCGATTTCGTATTGCGTGACCGTCGACTGAAAAGCGTTGAGTACAGGATTCAGGCTGATCCCATCTTCGATGGCTTGCCATGTGTCTGCGGTAAACTGCTGCAAGAGCTTCTCTTTATCAAAATCATGAAAAGAGTCAACGATCTCATCGGCTAGCCGCACAAAACCATAGATGCTGTAGATCGGACAGTGCAAAGACCTGTTCAGTAAATAGATACCTACCGAAAAGCTTGTACTATACTTGTTTGTGACCGACTTACAAATCTCTGACGACACCTGATCATAGGTTTCTTTCATCAACTACAATTTAAAGGATATTCCTTGATTATTTGATTGGCTACGAGCTTTCCGGATATCAGCGAAGGGGGAACTCCCGGACCGGGGACAGTGAGCTGTCCGGTGTAGAAAAAATTAGGCAGTTTTTTGTTCTTTATTCTGGGCTTGAGGATGGCAGTTTGTTTCAGAGTATTGGCCAAGCCGTAGGCATTGCCTCGATAAGCGTTGTAATCCTTTTGAAAGTCGGCAATACAATACGATCGCTCATAAGTAATGTGATCGGTCACTTGCTCACCCGTCAGTTTTTCTAATCGACCCAGCATGACTGTGCGATAGCGGGCTCTGAGCTCTTCATTGTCTTCAAGACCTGCCGCCAGCGGCATCAACATGAAAATATTCTCACAACCTGCGGGAGCCACATTTTCATCCGTAAGTGATGGGCAGCACACGTAGAATAGCGGCTTCGTGGGCCACTGCGGACGGTCATATATTTCCGTGCTATGCTGGCCCAGGTCCTCATCGAAGAATAAATTATGGTGCTGCAGCCCCTTTAGCCTTTTTCCGATTCCCATATAATATAAGAGACAAGAAGGTGCCATGACACGTTGCGTCCAGTACTCCTCACTGTAGTTTGAAGTACTCTTGAGTAGGTTTCGGTCGGTATGGTGATAGTCCGCACCCGATACCACCAGATCTGTAGAGAAGCGATTTGTACCACTGATCACCGCACTGGCATGACCATCCACTATTTCGATGTCATCGACTGGCATATTGAAGTGAAACTCTACACCCTTTGATTCTGCTAGTTTTTTCATGCCGGCAACAATCATTCCCATGCCACCTTTGGGATACCAGGTGCCCAATTTTAATCCAGCATAATTCATCATGCTGTAGAGAGCTGGAGTTTTTGCGGCGGTAGCACCCAGAAAGAGTACCGGAAACTCCATCAACTGGCGAATGCGGGGATGGGTAAAATAACGACCGACAAACTTGTCGAACGGGGTATGTAGGTGCATAGTGAAGAGCCCTTTGAGCACCCTGATATCAAGAAATTCAGTGATGCTGAGACCTGGTTTTTCCACTAAATCTTGCATTCCGATCCGGTATTTGGCCTCGGCATCAGCCATGAAGTCGTCATATCGCTTGGCACTTCCAGGCTCCATCGATTCCAAAAGTGCTTTAAGCTCCGCTTGATTTGCGGGGATATCCATGAAATCGTCTTCCCCAAAGTAAATGCGAAATCCTGGATCAAGCAGTTTCAGGTGATAGTAATCACTTACCTGAGCACCAAAGTGTGCAAAGTAGCGCTCAAACGTGTCTGGCATCCAATACCAGCTCGGGCCCATATCAAAGACAAAACCATTTTCTTCAAACTTACGTGCCCTCCCTCCAGGAGAGCTGTTTTTCTCTAAAACCGTTACATCAAAGCCAGCTTTGGCTAAAAAACAAGCTGCTGATAGACCTGAAAAACCCGAACCAATGACAACTACCTTTTTCAATTTTTTCTTTTTGGTTTTAACAGAAAAGAAAGATGAATGTTTAAACTTTAAGAATTATTTGGGAACGGCCTGCCAGTTCTGGAAACCTCCCTCCAAATCGTAAATATCTTTAAAACCCATTTCTTTCAGAATTATTAAAGCAAAGGCACTTCT
>CAJQNM010000730.1 GCA_905479665.1 uncultured Saprospiraceae bacterium | reverse complement strand
GCATATACCCTTCCCCAGGTGTACCCGTCGGAACCCATTAAGTAGCCTGCTGTTTTTTGCTTGTCAAAATTTAAGATAAACGCGCGTGTAAATTCCGGATCACCCCAGCGGGTATAAAAGATATCATCGTTTCTAAGATTCCACCAGCTTTGTATTCCATCTGGCATTTCATCTAGCAAAAAATCTTCAAAAACAATATTGGGACTCGAATACATGTGAGCCTTAGCATATTTGAAACTAAAATCAAATGTGCCATCGAACCCCTTAAAATGGCTCATAATGTCGCTTACCGATGAATACCAGTGTCTATGAATGAATCTAACCTCACGTGTAGGTTGTTCCTTTTTTACATCCATGATACCTAAGCCGTAGGTTTCCCATAGCCATTTTTCTCTCTCACCAAATGTCATTTCAGGCATGTGCTCACCCGCCGTTACGCCAATGCCGCTCACATGTGGATACGTCTTCAGAAACTGTTCAACACATTTTCTAATGTATACTTTGGTAACCTCATTGCTAGGTTCATTGGTGATGCCATACTTACCTTCCGCATTATTCACATATATATTCCAGGTGATGTAGAAAATATCGATTGATCTGTTTTTTGCGTGCTGCATGACTTCCTGCCAGAAGGCAATTTTTTCGTCAATGCTCATTTTCTTTATGAAATTCCCATATCCATCAATTACATCGTGTACCTCCACATCTGGATATTCTTCCAATTTGATCATCGCAGTAAAAGGATGCTTTGTCCAGTAAGAAAAGGTGTTGTACCTATAGCGGGCTAAATCATCCAGGTACGCTGTCCAGAAGGACATATCCCACATATCTTTGATGGTGCTTTTATCCTGATCACCATCGCTATCGAAACTTGGTACTCTTTGATCCAGTGGAATATTAAACTTTATTCCCCGCTTATTGATGTAGGGTTTTTGCTCGTCGTGTATATCAACGTTCAGTCCGTGAAACGATATATTTTCAGCAATTTGTAATCCTCCATACATGCCACCTGCTACATCACCGCCGATAGCCCAAAAGCTCTTTCCATTAGATTTTGTTGTGCGCAACGCAAAACTTTGTTCACTGATAGATCCAAGATCAATCTCCCCTCCGTTTTCTAGCGACAGCAAATCAATGACCGATCTATCTGAATGTAGGGCAATGACTATTTTTTTGCCTTCATGCTTTTGAGATAATTCAGATAAATCCCTGAGTCCTACCACAAAACCCTGATGTTCTAGGGCCTTTTTTACGTCCATGGCAGCAAACTCATGCTGTGGAGTTGATTCATCAAAAAAGAGGTCTATGTTTGTTTGAGCAAGTGTAATACCTTCTGCTAAAAGCGCAAAAATGACTAGTATGTATCTCATATTTTCACCAGTGTTGGTTGCTCGAAAATAAGTTGGGGTGCTGCCATTCATAAGCCAGATAAGATCTTTGTTTCACCTTGCTTGAGTGTAATTATCTCTCTCCGTTTTCCCTGTGAAACAATTCGGAATGTGGCATCCTTATCAGCACGAATGGTAGCCCCAACTAACTGACCTTCCTTCCATTCTATGTCAATCTCAAGTGCTCCTCGTGCACACAGACCCTTAATCGATCCCTGCGGCCAGGCTTTAGGAAGAGCAGGTAGTAAATGAATTTCGTCATTATGACTTTGCAGCAGCATCTCAGCAATGCCAGCTGTGGCCCCGAAATTGGCATCAATTTGGAAAACACTTCTTGCATTAAATAGATTTGTTGCGAGCCCATGCATAACATGATCATTGAGTGCGGTGTGGGCGGAGTCACCATCCCCTATGCGAGCCCATAAAGATATTCTCCAGGCTCCAGGCCACCCTCCCGACTGCCCTCTTTGAATGAGGGATGTGTGTGCTGCGTCAAATAAATTTGGGGTATCATACCGATTAATCTGACTACTGGGAAACAGTCCGTAGAGGTGCGAAACATGAGAATGTGGATTGTCTGGATTATCCCAATCTTCCTGCCATTCCTGAAGCTGACCATGGCGACCAATTTTCATTGGAGCCAACCGTTTTTTGGTATTGGCTACTTTGGAACGAAAGGACTTATCAGTACGCAGAATTTCAGATGCAGCTATACAATTGGAAAAGAGATCGTCTAATAACTGTAGATCCATCGTAGGGCCGGCACAAAGTGATGCTCCACTGCGATTTGAACTCAAGCCATCCTTGTTTGTACCCCCATGACTGTGCTCGGGTGAAAGCGAAGGTGAGGTGACTAGATATCCATCCTCATTCTCAATCAGGACATCAAGAAAAAATTCTGCAGCCCCTTTCAAAACAGGATAAGAATTTTTTAAAAATTCGGTGTCGCCCGTGAACTGATAGTGCTCCCAAAGGTGTTGGCAAAGCCATGCGCCACCTGTTGGCCACATGCCCCAGTGTGCACCGTCAACAGGTGCGGTGCCGCGCCATAGATCTGTATTGTGGTGCGTCATCCAGCCACGAGCGTTATAATGTATTTTTGCGGTATTTCGACCTGACCTCTGCAATTCATTTACCATGCGCAAAAACGGCTCGTGGCATTCACTTAGGTTGCATACTTCCGCTACCCAATAATTCATTTGAATATTGATATTGATCGTATACTTACTTGCCCAAGGTGGATTAATTTCGCTATTCCAAATACCTTGTAGATTCAGAGGTTGTGTGCCGGGCCGAGAACCGGCAATCATCAAATAGCGACCATACTGGAAAAGTTGTTCTGCCAAAAGGGGATCACTACCCCCCGCCTTAACTTTTCTGAGTCTTTCGTTGATTGGTGTATTATCATCCTCCATTCTATCCCCAAGATCGATTGACACTCGATCAAATAGTTTTGTATAGTCTTCGATGTGTCTTTGATAGAGTTGTTCGAAAGTTTTATGCTGAACTCCTGATAAGTAATTGTTTGCTTTTGCCAGAGGATCTCCACTTGCATCATTATAATTTTCAAAACTTGTGGCTGCCACATAAACAATGGTAACCGCATCTGCCTTTTTTACAGAAATTTTATCTCCCATTGCCAATACTTCTCCTCCAGCAGTTGAAATTTTGACTTGAGCAGCAAATTTGGTTCCTTCTTCCTCCCACGGACCGATCAATCTGCGTGCACCGCTCCCTTCGCCCCCTTTCCGCGGTGCAATCTGACCGGTCATCAATAAAATGTTTCCATTTTTAGTTGTGGATTCTGACGGATGTGGACTTGTCAATGAAAGGTCAAAATTGATGCGACCGGGTTTGTCACACTCAATCTGCATGATAATGGCCTGATCGGGGTGTGATGCAAATATTTTTCGGGTATACCGAGCTCCCTCAATAGTATAAGTTACGGTGCTTACAGCCTTTTGTAAATCGAGCGCTCGACGGTAATTACTTGATTCCCCACCTTTTGGAAAGGTCAAAAAGAGGTCGCCAAGTGGTTGGTAAGCCATCTGATATTTGGGCACACCCAGCATCTTCTCGGCAGCTGCTTCTGCTTCAATATATTTTTCCTGTATGAGTAATTCCCGAACGTGTGAAAGATTTTGATAAGCCTCAGGATTATCGTAGGAATGCGGACCTCCGCTCCACAAGGTCTCTTCGTTTAACTGGAGGTGTTCTTCATCAATTCCTCCGTAAACCATGGCTCCCAGTCGACCATTACCGATTGGAAGTGCCTCTGTCCA
>CAJQNM010000729.1 GCA_905479665.1 uncultured Saprospiraceae bacterium | reverse complement strand
ATCTCGACTCGCTCAAGGAGCAGCTTGCTCGTGATCAAGAATCAGCATTGCAGATCTTACAGCATGCCGAATCAAGCAGTGAAGTCGCCATCGTGATTCTCAACTACAATGGTCGAGCCCACCTGGAGCAATTTCTACCTTCCGTCATACGATCAGTTCAACCCGGACAGAATATTGTTGTTGCAGACAATGGTTCTGATGATGATTCAGTGCAGTGGCTATCGGAAAAATATCCCCAAATTGAAATCCTGCTATTGCATCATAACACAGGATTTGCCGGAGGATATAATAACGCCATCCCACAAATCGATGCAAAATATATTGCCTTGCTCAACTCTGATGTGGAGGTCACCACTGGATGGCTGAATCCACTCATCCGAGCACTCAAATATGACCAGACTTTGGGCGCCTGTCAACCCAAAATAAAGTCCTACACCCGCAAAGATCATTTTGAGTACGCCGGAGCGGGAGGAGGCTTAGTCGATTCTTTTGGGTACCCTTTTTGCCATGGTCGCATCATGTCTACAGTCGAGCAAGATCTAGGGCAATACGATAAAATGTCTGAAGTCTTTTGGGTCAGCGGAGCCGCCATGTGCATGCGTAAGGAGGCATTTGTCGCTTTTGGCGGATTTGATGCCGATTATTTTGCCCACATGGAGGAAATTGATCTCTGCTGGCGACTGAAGAGGGCTGGCTACAAAGTCAAGGTGGTACCCCAATCTACCGTTTACCACTTGGGTGGCGGAACCCTCTCCTATAAGAGTCCACGCAAGACCTATTTGAATTTTCGCAATAATTTGAGCACACTCATAAAGAATGAAAAAGGGTCAAGGCTACTCTGGCTTCTTCCTTTGCGCATTTTGCTGGATTGGGTGGCTTCAGTACATTTTCTCTTGGCCAAAGAAGGCGCTAACTTCTTGGCAGTTTGGCGTGCACATGCCTATCTTATTTTTCGATTGCCAAAACTAATGGCAAAGAGAAGATCAATAAAGAGCCAAATTAAGTCGTTACAAGTCGGAGTGGATAATTCATCTACAGGACGGTATGCCGGAAGTATCGTTTATGAATTTTTTTTACTCGGTAAGAAAACATATCACGATCTAAATAATATCCAATCCCATATAGAGGGATGAAAAAATCATTTTCTCTCACCTACCAAGACGAAGAATTACTGGTCGTAAATAAAGCGCCCGGGGTTCTCTCTGTTCCTGATCGGTACGATTCACAGCGCTTTAATCTCGCCACTAAAGTAGATGCTTTATTTCCCGGTGCTCGTCCAGTGCATCGGCTTGATCGCGATACCAGTGGACTGCTCATTTTTGCCAGAACAAAGGAGGCTTTTAAACATCTTTCGCAGCAAATGGAAAGACGTCTGGTGGAGAAGGAATATCTCGCGCTCTTGCGCGGAATCCCCTCTGCAGAAGGGATCATTGACAAACCGTTGCTACGAGTTGATCATACTAATCGAGTCATTGTCAATCCAGCTGGCAAGGAGAGTAAGACAGAATACACCACACGTCAGACCTACGGCAACATAACACTGGTGCAGGTGAAATTGCATACAGGTCGTACACACCAGATCCGAGTTCACTTCCAGTCGATCGGATGCCCGTTACTGGTCGATCAGACCTATGGGTTTGCGGAGGCTTTCTACCTTTCTGAAGTAAAACCTCGCTACCGCACTGGCAAAAACCAGGAAGAGCGTCCCCTCCTCGATCGCGTACCTTTACATGCCCATTCATTGCGTTTCATGCATCCCCAAACCAATCAAAAGCTGACGATCGAAGCTGAGCTTCCAAAAGATATGAGAGCGGTGTTGAATCAACTGGAGAAACGCTATTGCAATGAGATCGATTAGAGTTAGTTTCTTCTTGCTCTTATTTGGCTGGTGCAGCCTGCAAGCCCAGGAACAACTCGGTGCTAGATTAGAAAACTACTCCGGTGTAAATAGCTTGGTTCTAAACCCATCCAGTGCCCTAACCCATAAACTGAACTGGGATGTAAACTTGATCTCTGCACACGCATTTTTACAGACGAATTATGTTCACATCGAGCCAACCAATCTTCTTCATCTCTTGCGCAATGCGAATACTGTACGTTGGGGCACCGATTTTGCGGATGGCCGACCAATTCCAGAGGGTCTACTTGCCTTGCATTTTGCCCCCAAAGACACCCGCACCTTTGTAAGCCTCCACGCCGATGTGATGGGCCCAGCAGGCCTCGTAAATCTAAATGGTGGTCACTCTATTGGAGCCTTCTATCGTATTCGGGCCATGATAGGTACGCCTGGGTTACCACCGGAACTCAATCATGATTTCATCAACGAAACTCCCTCCAATCTGGGTATTGAGATCGGTCCCTTTCGGGGCAACGGCATGAGCTGGAGCGAAATTGCCGTCAACTATAGTCGGCAATTTAGAACGCCCATGGGGCCGCTGGCCGTGGGTGCTACGCTAAAATACCTCACAGGATACGAGGCATTTATGATCAACAGTCGATCGACCGTTGACGCGACCCGACCCGGACAAGATTCCATCTCACTGGATAACCTTGATCTTGAAATAGATGTAGCCTCACAAAACCTGGGAGGAGATGGGTTTTCGATTGGTCGGACCGGCGCTGGCTTTGGCTTTGATCTGGGGGCTACACTCACAGTTGGTGGGTTCGACCAAGAGTATGAATATAAATTTGCGGCTGCTCTGATAGATTTAGGCTATATCCATTTTGATCAAAATACTCAGCGACACCTTTATCAGGATGCCACTTCTTCTCTCCT
>CAJQNM010000728.1 GCA_905479665.1 uncultured Saprospiraceae bacterium | reverse complement strand
AAGGAAGATTAAAAGATCATCATCGATGAAGAGCAAGTTGCTGAAGTTTTTGTGCGAATAAACAGCAAAGGAAAGACCCTTAACCAATCAGACTTTATTCTCACGCTCTTGTCTGTGTTTTGGGAGTCTGGTCGCAAGGAATTGGAGGCCTTTTGCCGAGATGCTCGCAAACCATCGAAGCATGGGGCAAGTTCTTTTAATCACTTCCTCGAGCCGGAGCCTTCGCAGCTTCTACGGGTGTCGATCGGACATGGCTTTCGACGCGCTCGACTAAAGTATGCGTATGCGCTCTTACGTGGCAAAGATCTGGCCACCGGAGAAGTGAGCATTGACCGCCGGGACAAGCAGTTTGAAGTTTTACAGAATTCGCACGCGCACGTCATTCACTTGCAAAATTGGCATGACTTCCTTTTGTGCATTCAAAAATGTGGTTTTCGCAGTGGCAAGATGATCACCTCTGATACATCCGTTCTTTACAGTTATGTGCTCTATTTGATTGGCAAGGTGCAAATTCCGCTGATGTTGACCCACCATTCCGGCCATACTGACCCACCCAAGGAGGGGTCAGAGAAGAGGATGGATAAGCCTTGTTTTTTTCATGGCATATAAGGTCGATAAAGTTTACTAAATGAATTTGAAAATTTGATTTGACAGAGGTCTGGATTTGATAAATGGATAGGCCACCCAGGAGTATGATTGGCGATTCAGTCAAGGGCGAGCAAAAGGAGGCCACAGGCCGACTGTGCTCGTTTATATACCCTTGACTGTCTCGCCGATCAGGCTTACCTTTTCTATCCATTGGTCAAAACTATTGGTCGCTAGTTTTTCTGAGGGATTCACCTTTGAGTTCAACTCGCTGGAACTTGGCAGTAAGTCTGTCCAGAATAGCATCTGCCATGGTCGAGTCTCCGATGTATTCATGCCACTTTGCGATGGGCAATTGGCTGGCAATAATGGTAGATCTTCTGGAATAGCGATCCTCTAGGATCTGGAGTAGTGATAGCCGTACGGCCGGATCTAGAGGCTGTAATCCAAAATCATCGAGTATGAGCAGCGGAATTTTTTCGATCTTATTGTAAACCTTGATGACAGAACCATCAATCTTGGCCAAGGTGAGTTTTTCGACAAACCGTGTCATATTCAAATAGAGCACCTTGTAGCCATGCAGACAGGCCTGATGTCCCAAAGCACATGCCAGATAAGATTTACCACAACTCCGTGAGTCTCGCGACTCCCGAGAGTCGCGGACCAGTAGCTCCCGAGATTAAGATGTTTTCAGCTCGATCCAGATACGAGCAATCAGCAAATTGAGCAAGTTGTGCTTTGGTGAGATTACGATTCTTCGAGCATTTGATCTCCTCAAGGCTAGCGGAGTAACGTAGTTTGCTGAGGCGTAGATACATCCGTGTTCGTTTAACTTGCTTCCAATCCTTCTCCTGCTGAATAAGCTGAGCAAGCATTTGGTGAGCTTCGGGGTGTTGATGAGACGGCAAGGCTAATATTGACTCATACGAGCGAGCCATTCCCTCTAGTCGCAGCTGTTGCATTTGTTCAAGTGTAGCTTGTGTATTCATGATTCCATATTTAATTTCTGATCTTAAATTATTGTCATTGATAGCTTTGAGCACCTCGAATATTATTGTGGTCGGGAGTATTGAAGTCAATCTTGTTCTGAATCTCGGCTTGATCTAGTCTGAGTTCAAGGATGTTTCGGATCATCTTATAGGTGGGAGTGGCGCCATGGCTGAGTGCTCGCTTGCAAGCCAATTCGAGCCGGTCATTTCCATATTTTCTACCTAGCTTTTGTATTCCCAGACAAGAATTAAAAGCTTGTTCGACAAAGATCTTTCGGGAGAGGATTTGTTTGGTGGCCTGGAGAGTATACTCACCTATTTGACAGGCTTTAGCTTCCACATCCTGGGCAGTCCATCCTTTGACCTCACGGACGTGCTGATGGTTAGGAGGCATGTGTTCAGGCACTGTGGTCCATTCGTTTTTCGTACGAATGCGTTCGTGAGTGGCCACTCGTAGCATGTCATGGTAGATTTCAATCACCTTAAAACTATATCGTACTGTCAAAGTCTTACCTACTAACCGAAAGGGGACACTGTAATAGTGGCGATCTTCTCCTAGCAAGATGTGATAGTTCTTTTGCACCTTGTATTGAGCCGTCTTGCGAACAATAAATCGTGAGGTTGGCAACGACCTTAACAGTGGCTTTTCCTCGCTGTTAAATCGGCTGCGACGGCTGTAATCCCGGCCCTGCATTTGCTTGTCGTTTAACTGGTCTAGCAAGGGCCTGATCGCTGCATTGAGTTGATCAATACTGAAGACTACTTGGTCTCGCAATTCAGCATAGATTTCTTGATAGACTATTCGCACGCTAGCCTCTACACTTGCCTTGTCGCGTGGCTTACCAACACGAGCGGTGATGGCTGTGGTCCCGTAATGCCCTGCAAACTCATCCATCAAATCGGTAAATGTGGGCTCATAGCGATCTGACTTGGTGACCGCACTGCGCATGTTATCTAATTTAATGGCTTCTGTTACGCCTTCATAGTACTCCAATGCGTGGACAAGTCCCACCGCGAGATGCTCTTGTTTTTGGTTGGGAAGAACTTCTAAATAGATCATGTTGCTGTAGGGTAGCACCGTGATCAGCGACTCACCATCAATGACTTCTCCGGTGTCCTTATCGATGTAGCTTAACTTTTTGCCGGCATAATCTACCTCCATAAGTTCACCGGGACTATGATGGTGATGCATCACAATTTGGCCTGCTTTAAGCCATTGCTGCAAATAATCACAGAATTGAGAGTAACCATAGCCATCTATATGCTGCTCCCGGTATTCTGCCCACAGCCGCTTGCGGGTCACTCCTAACTTGCGCATTTCTTTCTTAATGTGAGGTAACTGCTCTGATAGAGCTTTATATCGAAGACCTTCCTCCGTAATTGGTTGGAGTATGAGCCGATTCAATTCGCTGTCATCAAGCTTTAATAGGTCTTGAATGCCAACATCTTGTTCTTTAGCACGATGCAGATAGCCCCGTATTGTGTTGCGCGAAATGCCCGTTTCTCGGTTTACTTTTCGAATTGACCAGCCATTATCTACGCACTGGAGAATCTTTCTGATTTGAATCATTGTCTTTGTTTTTCCTGCCATGACTATGTTGCTTTCTAGCAACTTAGCGCACCTTAGACTTACCTCAAATCTTACTTCTCTGTAGGGTGGGTCAATATCACCGGAATCAGTGGGTCAGCTTGACCGGAATGGGTGGGTCAGTATCACTGGAATCGGTGGGTCAGTATCACTGGAATATGCACTGTGAGAGGCTAGGGGTGAAACTCCCCTGGTCTACTCGACCCCCATTGACTACCAGTTTTTCATAAGTTTACATACCA
>CAJQNM010000727.1 GCA_905479665.1 uncultured Saprospiraceae bacterium | reverse complement strand
AAGAAGAACCAACTTACTGAATACGTCCATCCAAGAATCGACCAATTGGAGTCTGAGCTGAATGACAAACAAACACAGCTCAATTTCCTTATGCGCATTACCCAAGCCATCAACGCCAACCTTTCTGCCAAGCCCCTGCTTGAGATGTATAGCAATTTTCTTCAACAAGAACTGGGTGTAAAACGATTGGCGATGTTCTTTAAGGAAGATGGAGTTTGGATTTGCACTCGAGCTATCCTATATGATCTGGATTGCCAAACGGAACTCATTCAACTACTGGAAGCAAAATATCGTGACTTCTCCAGGGTAGGGGAACTCAGCGACGAGCTGCTTAGGCCATTTGAGTTGATCATTCCTGTCTTGCACAAAGAGGACCCGATTGCATATGTCTTGATCGGCAGTTATGAGCAGACCGAAGACGAATATGATCGCATTAAGTTTATGATTACCATCACCAACATCGTGGCGGTGGCAATGGAAAACAAGCGCTTGTTCAAACAGCAAATCCAACAAGAAGCATATAAGAGAGAGCTGGAAGTGGCCCAAAGAGTGCAGGAGATGCTCGTCCCCTCGTCTCTACCCACAGAAAAAGAATACGAACTCTCCTCTATTTACCGACCGCATAGCAGCATCGGTGGCGATTATTTTGACTATTGCAAGCTAGACGATGGTAGCTTTATCATGTGCCTCGCAGACGTATCCGGAAAAGGGATCCCAGCCGCCTTGCTCATGGCAAATTTTCAAGCCACTCTGCGCTCGGCCGTATTAATCTACAAAGACCTTGATGACTTGGTGCAATACATAAATCGAAATATTGTAGCCATCACCAAGAGTGAGCGGATCGTCACATTTTTTGTGATGCATTTTGATCCCGCCACCCGGACTATTCACTACGTCAATGCCGGGCACAATCCGCCGATCTTGGTCAGAGACAGTGGGGAGACTTTGCTGCGGGAAGGCTGCACCATTTTAGGTGCGCTTGAGCATCTTGAGAATATCTCGGTGGGCGTCGAAGAGGTAGGCGACCACGAGGCCATGATCGTCTTATACACCGACGGCCTCACAGACTTACTCAACAATGAGGGGCGTTATTTTGACGAGGAGCATATTACAGCCTTTGCCAGTGAGCACCGCATGCTCACTGCAACTTTGTTTAACGAAAAGCTGTTGGAAGCGATGGAGGCGTTCAAAGGCAAGCAGGAATTTCCGGACGATATTGCCGTCCTCACTTGTAAGATTCAACCCATGAAAGCTGCTTAATGAGAACACTACGTATACCGATTCACCTGCCCGAAAGAATGAACATGCTCAGTAGCTATGAAGAATAAGAATTTAGCAGCACTTCTGGCATTTTTTGGCGGTGTCTTTGGCATACATCGTTTCTACCTGGGCCAGGTCGGCTTGGGAATTTTATACTTATTGCTTTCGATGACAACGCTATCTGTCATCTTGGGTATTCTAGATGGCATCATTTTCCTTACGATGGATCAAGAAGTCTTTGATGCAAAGTACAACAGCCGCTATCGATACAATACTCCCCCACGCCAGACTCGCCGTACACGACCCGATTTTCAACGTCCTCAACGAACCAAGCAGCGTGAAGAGCGCCGTACCCGAGGGGAAAAATATCGCTCACGGCCGATTCCTCCACGACCCACTCGCAAGCAATCTGCACGCTCCGTGAGCTCGCGCTCTCCAAAGCACAACCCCTTTAAGCAGTCAGGCATTAAGAAGTTTAAAGATTTTGATTTTGAGGCTGCCATCGATGACTTTAGTCAAGCACTCAAGATAGCACCCAAAGATGTGACCATTCATTTTAACATTGCATGTGCATACTCACAGATCGAGCATGCAGACAAGGCCATGTATCATATCAGCCAAGCCGTCCAGCTGGGATTTAATGATTTTGGGAAAATCGATACACACGACTCCCTCGCGTATGCAAGGATCCAGCCTACCTGGGATGATTTTAAGAAGAATGGGTACACGACAATGAAGAAGCTGGGAGTGCCGGAAAAGAACTTGCTCGATGATGACATGCTGCTCTCTCAGCTGAAAAAACTCAGTGAGCTAAAGGAGAAGGGGCTAATCACCGAAAAAGAATTTGTCGAACAAAAGCAAAAATTGATGAAGTAGTTCGTTATACCTACCAATGAATGCCTTATCACTTATGTCTGAAGATATCATCCCACTCAGCACCTCTGCAAGCGGCGCTGAAGCACTTGAGATGATGAATGACTTTCATATCGAGCATTTGCCCATTGTCAATGACAAACAATTGCTGGGCGTGCTTTCAGAAGAAGACATTCTTAATCACGATGTCAGTGAGGCAGTGGGATCTTATCGCCTCTCCCTAAACAATGCAGTGGCCGATGAGAATGACCACGTGTTTGATGTGCTATCCCGCATGGCTGAAAGTGATCTGTCTGCGATACCGGTCGTCGATCTAAAATCAAATTTCCTCGGTGTGATCAGCAGACAAAGTCTGATGAACTATTTTTCGCGCAGTTTTTCATTTGCCGAACCCGGAAGTATTGTCGTTCTTGAGATGAGCAAACCAGACTACGCCATGTCTGAAATATCACGTGTGATCGAATCGGAAAATGTTGCTATCCTATCTTCTTTCGTTACCGAAGACACGCTAGCCAACCGCATTCAAGTGCACATAAAACTCAACAAGGTGGATATACACCGGGTAGTAGCTGCCCTTGATCGCTTTGACTACGAGATTAAAGCCATGTTTACCTTGGCCGATGATGAGGATGCATACGAAGATCGCTATGCCTCACTGATGCACTATCTACGTATGTAAACCCAGGCATGGTTTCTCATCTCCGCTTATTATTCACTTTTCTCTGCGTTGCTGCGCTTAGCACCCTGATTGGTGCACAAGAGAGCGAGTACATCCACATAAAACGAATCGCAATATCTGGCAATAAGAAGACCAAAGACGCATATATTCTCCGGGAGCTTGGTATTCGACTCAAAGACTCTATCGCTGTCAGCGAGCTTGCGAAACATCTAGAGATAAGTAGAAGCTATCTACAAAATACGGGACTATTTAATGACATCGAACTCAACATACTCGACTGGGATAAGAATTCCAATGAGGTTACCCTTTCTGTGCAGATTAGTGAATCTTGGTACATCTATCCGATACCCATACTAAGTCTTGCCGACCGGAGCTTTAATGTCTGGTGGAGTACTCACAATCGAGATATAAACCGACTGAATTACGGTATTAATTTCATCTGGGTGAATTTTTCTGGTGTCAACGACAAAGTAAAAATCTACCTCAATGGGGGTTACCGACGACGCGTCAGATTGCAATATGATCGCCCCTACATAAATCGAAAAAAAACGATTGGATTTTCTGCGCGTTATCAATTTACTCACCAGCGCGAGATTCAGTACGAAACGAGATTCAATACACAGCAATTTTTTACGGATGGGGAGCAAATTATTTATCGCTCTCGGCGATTTATTTTAGCCTTCAGCTACAGACCCGGCCAGCGTAGTTCTCACTCATTCTTGATGAAGCATGAGCACAATGCCATAGATCCCTCAGTATCTGACTTAAACACTTCTTTTTTCAATGGTAAAAATCAGCAGCGCTACTTCGAGTTGGCGTATGGATTTTCGAAAGAGGGTCGAGACAATAAATTTTACGCATTAAAGGGCTACTTTTTTGGCCTTGCGGTCACTAAGAAAGGGTTGGGGATACATGGGGATCTCAATAGATTTAATACCGAGGGAATCTATGCACGATTTTTCCCGCTCCACGATAAAATTAGCCTGGAGATGCGAGCCAAGGGACGTAAAGAGTGGGTGCGGGCAAAACAACCGTATCATGGACTATCCGCGCTGGGGTACGGTGAATCCTTCATACGTGGCTACGAGCTATATATTATTGATGGGACAGACTTTGCTCTTTCACAAAACTCCTTAAGGTTTCGCCTTTTTCGCAAAGTATTTAATTGGGGCAGAATTATACCTCTCGAAAGTTATCGTAAATTTCCAGT
>CAJQNM010000726.1 GCA_905479665.1 uncultured Saprospiraceae bacterium | reverse complement strand
CTTGCCAGCAGAGCTATTTCCAATAGTAGAAAAAGCCCTGAATGATAGGCCGAGAAAACGACACGGCTACGAATCACCCCATGAAAAACATCAACAATTAACCAACGAAGAAAAAGTTGCGTTTATTAATTGAATCCAAGACTAAAAATAACGGCCTATTTAAAAATTGACAGCCAACTTCAAACCATTTAAATAGATAGAATGAACCGACCCCAAACTCCCTAGCCACCGAGCCAAATTACAAAATCTAATATCGCCCCGAGGTCGTAAGAATAAACTGTTGTGCCAAGAATCTACGAAAACAACCAAACCAAACCAAACCAAATAAAATGAACCCGAATATAGCACTCGAACAACGCCTGGATCAACTGGAATGTAAATGCAGAAACCTGAGGCGAATTGTGGCAGGAGTAGCGGTGGCGGCTGCCGCGGTCTTACTTGTCGCTGCCGCCCCCAACCCGGCCAAGGAGGCTCTGCAGATAAGCAAACTTGAGGTTGTAGACAAAGAAGGGAAAGTTCGAATCCGCCTCGGTCAGGCAGATGAGGGATTCGGTATGGTCGTCTATGACTCGGACGGAAAATCGCGTGCCACACTTACGGACGCTCCACGAGGCTCGGTAATGTCACTCAGCAAAAAAGGAGGAAGCATCATACTGATGGCACTGGAGGAAGGATGTGGCATGACGATTCGTGACGAGGGTGGAAAGCCAAGAGCCCTTGTAGTCCAACAGAAGGGAGGAGCGGAGATTTTACTAAAGGATAAGGAAGGTAATACAGTGTTCTCAGCCCCGAAATGACATAATCCCAGGCACAACAAGTCGCGGATGGCAACCCCCGCTAGCCCTTGTGTCAGCGATGATTTACCGTATTTTGAACCCCAATCTCGCGTTCGATGTTGGTGCCCGCTAGTGGGGTTGCCAACGCTTTGACGTTGTGCCAAAAATCATGGATGCCCCACCCGGATTCAGCATCCGTTCTCTTGAGATCGGTGACTCTATAAGTCTATCCTACAGAACTCATGGTATGGGATGTATGGTAGCTTTTATTCTAGTTCTCCCTTTAATCCTTGGCGGTAGCTTTTTGGGTTTTGCAATCAGTTCTCCAGATGAGTTTAGGGACTTTTTGTTTGCTACATGGTGGACTCCAATTTGCGCTTTCTGTGGCTTTTTTGCAGGCGTGTGTTTTTTGTCTATAGCGCTGTTTCATTTGTTCGGGATCACAGAGATTGAAGCCACACAAGATAAGGTGACGGTCCGACGCATCCTATGGTTTTGGACATCTTCGAAGAGCGTCGAGATCAATCGTGCATTCCGATTCGAGCAGCTCAAGGATGGTGGTGAGGGAGAGGATTCTTTTCCTTCGTGGGGTTTGCGAGGTGTTGGCAACAAGAAGTTGATGTTGCTATCGCGGCAACCTATCGAGAAGAGCGACTGGCTGGGGGGATTACTTTCAGAGCACTTTGAGGTCGAATTTGTTCCAGCTTCGGTCCGCAAATAACCAAATGCACAACAAGGCGTCGTTCCCAATCCATGACCCGCGCTTGAGTTTGTCAGAGCTTTCTGTAGTTTGGTGGCGATTTCCCGTTTCAACATTCTCAGGCAATTCTGGTCATGGATGGGAAGACTTGAACGTTAGGCAAGAACATGTCACTTTCTATCATCCATTATTTTTCCTTATCTGTGTGCTTTGTATCAGTATCATGCGAGAAGCGAAAACCTTCTAATGAAGTGATTGTTTCTCAGTCAGAGGAAACTGTATATGAAGATCCCTTTGCTGATGAGTCTGATGAGTTCATCAATGTTGGTGACGCACCAACGACTCTAGAAGAGGCTTTAGATATGATGGAGAAGTCTCTCACAGAAGAAGACCGAAAGTTCATCATAAAACATGGTGAAGCCTACTCAACAGTAGTTCATTTTGGTGGAGGATTAGCTATTAGGAATACTTGGGGGAGGAGTTCTGAATTTAGACGTCAATTTTCCAAAATGGGCATTCACCATTCCGATGACATTTCATCTATCATCAACAAGTGTATCTCTAGACGAGTCCGTGGTGTAGACCTTGATTTAGACAATCTGACCAAATATTATCGTGATTATTGGGCTGAGATAGATGTAGTCGCACCATTGGATCTTAATTGCCCTCTTTGCGAGCAAGAGATGGATGTTTATTACTCTGGTAATAGGGTTTTCAAAGATCAGCCACCTCGTCCGTATTTTGCTGGTCAATGCCCCAAAACAAATCAATTTTGGTACTACCACAAGGAGGGATGGACTCCAAAAAACGTTGCCGACCCCCAAAGATAGCTTCTTATCGGAGCATGAGAGTTATCGGTTGTTGAGCTAGCCCGCCGTGGATCCTCCTGTGCAGTTCATGACGGTCTATGCGTTTACTTGATAATTGGTGAGACAGACAAAATGAACTTACTGAGCTTAAATCAATCACTAGAGTTCCTTACGAGGGGAACTTGTGATTCAATAATGATTAATTCCTTGGATTCAATTAATAAACGCAACTTTTTCTTCGTTGGTTAATTGTTGATGTTTTGCATGGGGTGATTCGTAGCCATGTCGTTTTCTCGGCCTATCATTCAGGGCTTTTTCTACTATTGGAAATAGCTCTGCCGGCAAGGTGGCTATGTCGGTGCCTTTCGGTATATAATGTCGAACTAACCCGTTTAGG
>CAJQNM010000725.1 GCA_905479665.1 uncultured Saprospiraceae bacterium | reverse complement strand
AGTCCCGCTGGGACGAAACATCAAAGCAATGGGATTCATCCCGTCGCAGAAGAAAGTCCGATTTAAAGCCCTGTAAGGCCCAAAGGGCTCGAAACTATCCATTATCACACCGATGGATTGCATCCATTGCTGCGATGTGTTGGCCCTTCAGGCCAAGCAAGTTGATCCAATTGCTCGAAGTTCTGACTGTGCTTATCGGTTCTCGGATGAAAAGGCTTGCCAGGCTCAAAGCTCAAAGCTCAAAGCTCTCGAATGAACTCCTGCGCGTCTAGCGTCTCAAATCTGACGTCTTGCGTCTCTCTTCGGCACCTCATCCACTCCAGACCCACCCCACGGGTGACACCGACAGATGCGTTTTATCCCAAGCCAAGTCCCTTTTAAAATTCCCCATTCATCTACTGCACCCACCATGTAGTGCGAGCATGAAGGTTCAAAGCGGCAGTTGGCTCCCAGTAGAGGAGAGAGCGTGACTTGATAAATCTTCACCGGAAAAGTCCAAACTTGACGGAGCCACTTCATAGTTCAAAGTCGGCTGTATCCTTGTCATCATCAAGCATGAAATATTTCTTGGTCTCTCCAGAAACGAAAGTCACGATGTTCTTTTGATCGTCATAGTGGTCGAGTAAGAAACGATTTTGAACCCGCACAGATTGAGGTGGTGAGATGGACTCCGCTTCGAGATAGCACCAAATGGCCATGAGATCATCAGAGGTCTCTTTCCCTAAAAAGGTAAAGACAACATCTTCCGAATCAACATCTACATCAAAGATTGTCGCCAAATAGCTGGCAATCTTTTCATCTGCATCCTCGCTCTCTTTACTGGTGGCGATTTTTAGATCGGTCATGCCCACATCACCCATGGCCATCTCCAAGTCATCAATGAAAAGGTGCAGACTTACCTCGACTGCCTGAGTCTCCGCATTGTAATTGATCAATGCCTTGCTGAGATGCAGTTCATGCAAATCTCCTGGTACCGCTGGAGCAAATAGAGTTGCCAATAAAATGAGCAAAAATGCCATGCTATGAAGAACGGGAATTTGAATTAAATGATTCCTTGCGGCGAGTGAGATCTACACATATGTACCTTACGTATGGTATGTATTAAACTTCTTTGTAGCTGGTGCTGCAAGTTTTTCAATTTCAGATGAGACTTTCTGCCTTGATTAAGATTGTGAAAGAGTCAATCGTAGTAGGGGATTACGTGGACGTAAAACGACGGCATACTACGCTAAATGATGAGCCCCAAAAAAAATACCAACCCACAAAAGAGATCGTGAGAATCTTGAAATGCACGCCTTAAAAAAACGACCGCTGGAGATCCAACGGTCGCTTTGATATTCTTCAGACCCGAAAACTAGTACTAGTATCTGTAGTATTCCGCTTTGTACGGACCTTCCTTCTTGATACCTAAGTAGCTTGCCTGGTCGGTACTCAGCTCCTCCAGCTCAACACCGATCTTGGCCAAGTGTAGGCGAGCGACTTGCTCATCCAGATGCTTAGGCAGCATGTATACTTTGTTCTCGTACTTATCTAGATTTTGCCAGAGCTCCAGCTGTGCCAAGACCTGATTGGTAAACGAGTTTGACATCACAAAGGATGGATGACCAGTCGCGCAACCGAGATTCACCAAGCGGCCCTCAGCTAGCAGTATGACGTCCTTACCATCCACAGTGTATTTGTCGACTTGAGGCTTGATCTGGACTTTCGTTCCTCCATGATTTTCGTTGAGCCACGCTACATCAATTTCGTTGTCAAAGTGACCGATGTTGCAAACCACTGTTTTGTCTTTCATGGCCTCGAAGTGCGATCCATGGATCACATCCTTGCAGCCCGTGGCAGTGACGATGATGTTTGCTTCGGGAGCAGCGTCTTCCATTTTCTTTACCTCAAATCCATCCATGGCAGCTTGCAGCGCGCAGATTGGATCTATCTCCGTGACGATGACCCGGCAGCCGGCGCCTCGTAAAGATGCAGCAGAGCCTTTTCCAACATCACCATATCCAGCGACGACAGCTACTTTACCAGCCATCATGAGATCCGTAGCACGGCGTATCGCATCGACACAAGATTCTTTGCAACCGTACTTGTTGTCAAATTTTGACTTCGTAACCGAGTCATTGATGTTAATGGCAGGCAAGGGCAAGGTTCCGTTTCGCATGCGCTCATAGAGGCGATGTACCCCTGTTGTGGTTTCTTCACTCAACCCATTGATGCCAGGCACCAACTCTGGAAAGCGATCCAAAACCATATTGGTCAAGTCACCACCATCATCAAGTATCATATTCAATGGACGTGACTCATCACCAAAGAACAAAGTCTGTTCTATGCACCAATCGAACTCTTCTTCTGTCATACCCTTCCAGGCATACACTGGTATTCCAGCAGCTGCAATGGCAGCAGCAGCATGATCCTGAGTTGAAAAAATATTGCATGAAGACCAGGTTACTTCAGCACCCAGATCAATCAAAGTTTCTATAAGGACTGCAGTTTGAATTGTCAT
>CAJQNM010000724.1 GCA_905479665.1 uncultured Saprospiraceae bacterium | reverse complement strand
TTGCTTTTTCTAAATTAATGATTGACAATCACCTTTATTGTGAAGCGTACATCGATATACTACCCACTCCTATTCCTTAGCATGTTCTTTCTTCATGGATGCGCGAGTGCAGCAAGTCAAGATCCACGTCCAAACATAGTATGGATCACTTGTGAAGACATCAGTCCTCAGCTCAGTTGCTATGGCGACAGTATGGCTCGGACTCCCAACCTTGATCGCCTTGCCAAAGAGGGAGTGCTCTACCGAAACGCCTTTGCATCGGCACCTGTCTGTGCTGTTGCTCGATCCAGCATCATCAGTGGGATATACTCATCCAGTCTCGGCAGTCAGCACATGCGCTGCAAGGCTCAACTACCAGAACAGATTCATCTCTATCCGGAATTGCTGCGAGAGGCAGGGTACTATTGCACCAACAATGTCAAAACAGACTACAATCTGGAGATGGATAACGCATCTATCTGGGATGAGTCTAGCAATAAAGCGCACTGGCGGAATAGGTCGGACATAGACCAACCCTTCTTTTCCATCTTCAACTTCACCACTTCGCATGAAAGCAGAGTGAATGACTCGGTTCGGTACAAAGAAGCAATAGCAGATTTGCCAGACAGTCTGATCAGAAGACCTGGCGAGGTGCCTGTGCCTGCCTATTTTCCAGAAACGGACATCACTCAAGAGTTATGGGCTCGCTACTACAACATCATCTCGGCGATGGACAGACAGGTCGGTGAGATTCTGCAGCAACTTGAAGAGGACGGGCTGGCGGAGAATACCATCGTCATTTATTATTCGGACCACGGTGCGGGAGTGCCTCGCCATAAGCGCTGGCTTTATGATTCCGGAATCAAAATACCGCTCATCGTACGTATGCCAAAGGCGCTGGAACATCTTTGCCCGACCGAGGCCGGAATACAAAACGAAGAGTTGGTCAGCTTTATCGACCTGCCAGTGACCGCCTTACATCTGGCTGGCATCGAGCTCCCTAACTACATGATCGGAAGGCCATTTTTAGGAGATAATCTGCCTGAACAGCGTCGCTATATTTATGCAGGTCGAGACAGGATGGACGAGCGCTATGACATGCAACGCGCTGTGCGAGACAAGCGATATAAGTACATCCGATATTACCAACCTTATTTGCCTCTCTGCCAGTACATGAACACCCCCGAGAAAGGCGGCATCATGCAGGCGATCCGTGAGGCAGAGGCGAATGGCCAGATGCCGGAAGCTGGAATGCACATCATCGCAGATACGAAACCTGAGGAAGTCTTGTACGATTGCCTCACAGATCCACTAGAATTGGTGAATCTGGCAAAAGATCCAGCCTATCAGGATATCCTTACAGAGATGAGGCAAGCCCATGGTGAGTGGTCGGACAAAACGATGGACACCGGCTTGATTCCGGAGACCATCATCCGCACCTGGGAAGAGAAATTTGGAAAGCCCATCTACCGCATCATGCGAGAAGAGCAAATTCCGGTGGCCTTGATCCGAGAGGCGCCCATCGGAAATCTATCCACAACCGAGCTACTGAGCCGACTGAAACACGACAATGATGCCGTGCGATATTGGGCTGCAATCCAGCTGGGCAATAGTCCCGAACTGAGATCAGCAAAACCCATGAAAGCCGATATGCTCAAAGATCCGACACCGGTCGTGCGATTCTCAGTGGCTCGCGCAATGGTGATGCAAGGTGATTTGACCCAGGGATTAGCCGAATTACAAAATGGCCTGCAACATGGGGACGAATGGGTTCGTCTGCATGCCGCACTGAATATAGATGAGTTGGGCGAAGTGGCTCGTGCAGCTTTACCTGACCTTCAGTCGGTCATGAAGGATGAGAATAAGTATGTAGTGCGGGTGGCCAATCATGCCATCAATGTTTTGCAAGGAACTCAGAATGTAGTGAAATAAACTCTAGAAATGTCTTTTGCTTGATGCCTGAGTATCCTTAATTCTGTTGAATCTGGTGGGTGAAATCTATGGTGTATATCTTTAATATCATACCTTTCGTGATTAGACCCATATTTAGTTTTGGCAAAAAAGAAAGAAGGCAAAAAAGTCACCAAGGTCACTCCTTTGATGGAGCAGTACTCTCGCATCAAAGGGCAGCACCCGAAGACGATCCTCCTATTTAGGGTCGGTGACTTTTACGAAACCTTTGGAGAAGATGCCGTAAAGGTTTCACGAATCCTGGGTATCGTGCTCACTGCGCGCAACAATGGCGGAAGTGATATAGAGCTTGCTGGCTTCCCCTATCATTCACTAGATGTCTACTTACCAAAGCTCGTGCGAGGCGGTTATCGGGTTGCCATCTGTGAGCAGCTGGAAAAGCCCAGTAAGGAGAAAAAAATTGTCAAGCGTGGGGTCACCGAAATCATCACTCCTGGAGTCATCGTAGATGACCAACTGCTTGATCACCGACAAAATAATTTTCTAGCTGCCCTACACTACGGACCCAAAATAATGGGGATCGCATTTCTGGATTTAAGTACAGGTGAATTTCTCATCGCGGAGGGCGATTTGCCGATGATCGACAAGCTGATCCAGACCTATACCCCTACAGAAATTCTCTTTGCAAAAGGACACAAGAAAGCTTTCGAAAAATCCTTTGGTGATCAGTTTTACACCTTTCCACTGGATGAGTGGATATTCACTCAGGACTATGCCCAAGAAAAACTACTTGGCCATTTTCAAAGTGCTAGTCTAAAGGGATTTGGAGTCGAAGACATGCATGCCGGTCAGATAGCGGCAGGTGGGATACTGCATTACCTCAGCATCACCGAAAATGAATCGTCCCCGCATGTTGGAAGTATCCAGCGGGTTCTTCCGGAGGACTTTGTCTGGATGGATAAATTTACCATCCGTAACCTGGAGCTGGTTTTTAGCAATCATCCCACCGGCGTGCCACTGATCGAAATACTCGACCGCACGGTCTCACCGATGGGTGCGCGCCTGTTGCGTAAATGGATCTTGCTGCCCCTGAAGAGCAAATCCCGAATTGAGGACCGCCAGGCAGCAGTGCAACATTTGCTGGATGATCACGAGCTCAATGAATTGCTGAATACCTCGCTACAGAAGGCTGGCGACCCCGAAAGACTTATTTCGAAAATTTCGATGGGCAAAGGCCAACCCCGTGATCTGCGCCAGCTCGCCAAGACACTGGCTATACTTCCAGAAGTAAAGGAAGCCTGCAAAGCCAGTGCATCCTCATATCTAGCGAGACTTGCTGACACCATTCAGCTATGCCCTACCCTCTTGTCTGAGATTACGGAGACCATCGTCGAAGATCCACCCTCACTTATTCAAAAAGGAAATGTAATCCAGGATGGTTGTTCAGAAGATCTGGATGCCTATCGACACATCATCCGCAATAGCAAGCAGTTGCTCATCGACCTCCAGACGAAGGAGGCAGATGCTACTGGCATTTCGAATCTCAAAGTGGGATTTAATAACGTCTTTGGGTACTTTTTGGAGGTCACCAACAAATACAAAAATCAAGGTCTGATTCCTGACCATTGGGTGCGGAAACAAACACTTACCGGTAGTGAACGCTACATCACCGATGACCTGAAAGTTCTCGAAACCAAGATTTTAGAGGCACAGGAAAAAGCACTGGAGCTTGAAGTAGAGATATTTAATCGTCTCAACATGGTGGCATCCGAATTTATCGAGCCCATTCAGCACAGTGCCCTGCAGCTTGCCAAAGCAGATTGCATTTTGAGCTTTGCCAAGGTGGCTGCCAAGTATGAATACTGCAAGCCGGTCATCACCGACAAAACGGGCATCACTATTTCAGATGGAAGGCATCCAGTGATCGAACACCAGCTGGAACCCGGTCAACATTATGTACCCAATGATTTGGAGTTGAGTAATGAGGATCAGCAAATTCTTATGATTACGGGCCCCAACATGTCTGGTAAATCGGCCATCTTACGACAAACTGCCTTGATCTGCATCATGGGGCAGATGGGATCTTTCGTACCTGCCAGCTCGGCCGAACTGGGAGTGGTGGATAAAGTGTTTACCCGAGTGGGTGCCTCTGACAATATCTCCTCAGGAGAGAGCACCTTCATGGTCGAAATGAATGAGACGGCCAGTATCATGAATAATATTACCGATCGCAGCCTTGTCCTTCTCGACGAAATCGGAAGGGGCACGAGCACATACGATGGGATCTCCATCGCCTGGTCGATCGCCGAATATCTGCACAACAGTCCGGCGCGAGCAAAGACTTTGTTTGCTACGCACTACCATGAGCTTAATGAGCTCGCCGAGACCCATCCACGCATCCACAATTTTCACGTGTCTACCCGCGAGATTGGCAACGATGTCATCTTTTTACGCAAACTCGTTTCAGGCGGCAGCCAGCATAGCTTTGGTATTCACGTGGCTCGGATGGCCGGAATGCCCGCAAGTATTGTAAGACGTGCGGGCCAGCTACTCACCCAGCTTGAACAGAAAAGCGTGATCCCGCACGATCAAAATGGCGGTAGTATCTTAAGTTCCTCCCTTCCTGAGCAAGCAGATTTTCAATTGAACATCTTTGACCATGAGGATCTGGCCGCCAAGCGACTGCGCGAGATCTTATCTGCCCTTGATACAAATACGATGACCCCGATCGAGTGTATGTTGAAGATCAATGAGCTCAAGCAGGTGCTTGCCGAAAGTACGACAGAGGCCTTGGGATAAAAGACCTAACATTGAGTCTCCTCCGGAAACTCACCAAATCAAAAATGGCTCTTTTGGCGATCTTTCCATTTTTCTCAACTGGCTGATACTCAGGCATCACCCAATTTCGAAAAAGCGTAAATTTCACCTGCCTGCCTCCGCCATGCGAGCCAA
>CAJQNM010000723.1 GCA_905479665.1 uncultured Saprospiraceae bacterium | reverse complement strand
TTAGAAAACAAATCAACATCGCCGGTTGGACTTGCATCTGATGTCAGGTTTGCTAGCCACTCCTCTGGAGTTGCTAGCACTGGTGACGGTGCTTGAAATTTCACAGCACTATTTAATCCATTTCGAATGAACATCCCTCCTGGCCAGACCCAAGGCACTCTACTAGTGAACACACCAATTCCACCTCTCAATTGCGTTGACTTATCTCCAGTCACATCATAGTTGAAGCCAACTCTCGGACTCCATAGTATTTGGGTAGCGGGAGCCTGGCTTGCCTGCGCTCCTTGCAGGTCGTAGAACTGCTCCAACATAGGAATCGTAGTAGTATTAAAGGCTGTATTATTAAGTGGGGGATCATCAGAAAAAATGGGAATGTCAAATCGAAGCCCGACCGTTACTTTCAGGTCACGATTCACTTGGATTTCATCCTGGGCATAGAAGGCAAGTTGCATTGCGTTGAAAGAAGGCCCCAAATTTGTGGCATCATCACCCAATCGAATGGCTTGACCTCCAGACGACTGCTCGTGTCCAAAAAGCAGGCGATCAGCAGGTTCATCAGCTAGAAAACGCTCCAGGCCGTTGTCAAAATAATTGTAACGAGGAGTGGAGAAAATAGTAAACAAATTTTCAATGGTAAAGAACTCATTGTGAGTGCCAAATGTCCAGGAATGTTTGCCCTTGTATAAATTGAAATTGTTGGTGATTGTGAAAACATCCTGATTGACCACATTAGACAGCGAAAAATTATCTGTGCCGATATCTATCTGTCCGGCTCCATCAGTGAGCTGAATTTGTGGGAACGGATCGCCTAATATATCCCGATCGTCACGGACTGTGGTCAATCCAATAATTAGATTATTGGAAGCTTTTGGGCTGACAATACTCTTAAGTTCAATCGCCGTTGAGTTTGTCGTCGAAGGGAAGATATAGCCCACTTTTTCAAAAACAACTCGTGCCGCACTAGGTGCGGGGTGAATTTCCGTATTGCCTTTTACATAACTATGTCTCGCCGAGAGTTTATGCTTATCATTGATGTTCCAGTCAAGTTTTAACAGAAATTTAGTGCCATCCGTAGTTTGCAAATTATTTTCATATCCACCGGGATCATAACCGTAGTCGGTGATTAATTTATTTCGCAGGGCATCCAGATCCGCAGCTGTTGCATCACCAATATATTCACTCTGGATAAATGGCCGTGGTATTTCATCCCGCTGAATCTCGACATTGGTAAAGAAAAATAGTTTGTTCTTTATCAGTGGTCCACCCAGTCTCGCACCATACGTGCGGGCCTTAAATGGGGCCAGTTTCGTGCGTTCCGCACCTTCGATATCCGTCGGCGTTTTCCCAGAGAGATTTTCGTTTCGAGAAAAAAGGTATGCCGATCCTTTAAAAGTATTTGTCCCACTTCGTGTTACCGCATTGATCCCACCTCCAGCAAATCCACCCAGAGTGACATCATAAGGTGCCAATACGACCTGAATTTGTTCCAGAGCATCAGGGCTGATTGGCGAGATCCCAGCTTGGCCACCATTGGTACCGGAGTTGGCCAGGCCAAACACATCATTGTTTACGGCACCATCGATAAATATAGAATTGAAGCGGTTGTTGACTCCCGCAAAGGAAATTCCGCCTCCATTGGTGGCTCCGTTGTTGGCCACGTCTGCCTGTGGGGTCAGCCGCAGGTAATCATTGAGTCCCCGGTCTGCTGTGGGTAAGGTCGCAATGGCCTGAGCAGAGACTTTTGTCTCGGATCCGGTGCGGTTGCCATCAAACAGGCCACCCGCTGTGACAACGATCTCATCAAGAGATACAGACCCTTCTGAGAGCGTGATATTGAAGGTTTCTGTCTGTCCGAGCGAGAGGTTTATGCCCTCGAGGGTCTGTGTTTGGTAACCCGTATAGGAAATGGTGATCGTATAGGGTCCGCCGACATTGACATTGTTGAGGGTGAAGAGGCCCTCTTCATTTGTCGCCGTACCGTAATTAAAGCCGGTCGGAGTATGAACAGCGAGTATCGTGGCACCGATCAAAGGTTCTCCTTGGTCGACAACGCTGCCCGTGATGCGTGAGGATGTTGAACCCTGTCCCCATAACACAATACTGGATAGGGCAAATAGTGCGAAAGCTACACTTCGCAGAAGAGTTGTAATTTTCATAACAGAGAAAGTCTAAATACGTGAGTTAGTGGGGCGAAAGATAGCCAAAAATGATAGTTTGTTCACGATGAGTTATAAACAGGTAAGCAATTGAGAGACATGTCTTTACAAAGACAAAATAGTTGATATGACGAGCTTTCTTAAGGGCTGGTATTCAATAATTTATACGTCTCCAGTTGATCCTTGAACACCGTTTGAACTTGACAAGTTCGGTGATTTATTGACACCCTACCTTCGGTTTTTGCCGGGGGCATTCTTATCATTTTGGATACTCAGCACCTCAAATCTGCTCGGACAAACGCGCGAGGTCACATTGTTCTATACCAATGACATTGAGAGTGTATACGACCCAATTCAGGCGTACTGGATAGATAGTATAGATCGGGTGGGCGGATTTCCACAACTAGCTACTTTGATTCACCGTGAGCAGTCTGCCACAGAGCTTTCTTTCTTATTTGATGCTGGGGACATCTTCACTGGTGCGCTGAGTGCAGCCACAGAAGGACGACTGCCCTTTGATATCTATAGTGCTATCGGCTACGATGCCATGGCCATGGGGAATCATGAGTTTGAATACGGATGGGAAAAACTTCTGGAGAGTGCCCAGCGAGCACGATTTCCTTTTTTGAACGCGAACATATTTTACGAGGGCACAGATATCAATTTTGCCCAACAGTATGCCATCCTGGAGCGGGACGGATTTCGAGTTTTAGTGATTGGGGTGATGGGGATAGAGGCCTTTCACAATACCATCTTCAAAGGCCACCGGCGTGGATTGGAGGTTCGAGATCCCATCCCTATCGTGCAAGCACTAGTCAATCGCATGCAAGATGAAGTAGACCTGGTGGTAGCCTTGACCCATCAAAACCGAAGTGCTCCCATGCAATCTGACAAGGAAGTTGATCCCGAAGTACAAAGGGGTTTTCATGAGGATTACGCGCTGGCCGGTGCTGTACATGGCCTTGATGTGGTATTTGGAGGGCATTCTGATCATGGTCTTTGGGAGCCAGTACGTCATCCGCTTTCGGGAACACTTGTCGGCCTCACCTTCGGGCAGGGCAAACACTTGGGGCGGCTTCACCTTCGGTTGCGAGAAAATGAGGTGGCAGAAATGATCGAGGGTGAGTTGCTTACTGTCAATGCCGATACGCTACCACCCGATCCTCATATCTCCAAAATGATTAATGAGGCGAGAAGTCAGCATCCGGAGTTAATTCGGGTCATTGGGCAGGCAAATGTCACGGGATACCGCAAATACTATCGCGAATCGAATTTGGGGTTGCTGGTTGCCGATATTTTACGCGAAGTTTCGGAAGCAGATATTGGTTGGATGAACCCTGGAAGTTTTCGTGCAGATCTAGATCCTGGTCCGATCACTGTCGAGGAAATAACCAATTTATATCCCTTCGTGGATAAATGGGAAAAAGTAGAGATAGCGGGTTCGACCTTGCGACAAATGTTGGAGTATAGTTTTAGCCTAAGCTATGGACTCGCACAACTCTCCGGGATTACATTGCAGTATGATTCAAAGGCTCCCGCTGGCAGTAGACTGATTGCAGCACTGGTTGGATCTGAACCTCTTCGAGATGATCGTCGGTATACTCTAGTCAGTAGTACCTACCTCACCAATGGGGGAGACGACTATCAAATGGTCACGAAAGGAAAAAAGGTGGGTGTCAGTTCTAGACTTCTCATTGACGAGTTGATCAATTACATTGAGCGGAAGGATGAGATAAAATTGCCGGAAGTGGGGCGTCAGATTGATGTCTCAAAGGAGTAGTGTTATGATATAATATTGAGCGCACTCCGGAAAGTGTCATCTT
>CAJQNM010000722.1 GCA_905479665.1 uncultured Saprospiraceae bacterium | reverse complement strand
TTTATGCGCACCAGCTGCGATCTGAACCACATATTCTACCTTTTCTTTCGGCTCTACAGCAGTTTGCACAGGCTTACTAGCGTTATTCTGTGCATTTGCCTGAGCTCGGTACTGATTGGTGGCTTGCGAGGTTGTGCTGGGGCGACTAGGGACCAGAACACTCGTCGAAGGTTTACGTTCTACCGGAGTGCTAGCAACCTGAGTGGTAGTCTCCTTTTGTACTGCTGGTTTGACTGGCAGCGGTGTCTCTACTGGGGTTGGTTTTGCAATCGGTTTGGAGGCCACATTGCTTTCAGTTGCCTGCGGCTTGCCTACCACAATGTCTTGATTCGGGACGGGCTTGGTGACCTCTGGTTTGTCGGTGACAGGGACTGAACTTGGTGTACTCGACTCACGCGGGTGTTCCAGTGCATAGCTCTCAATGTCATACTTGTATTTGCTGAATGCATTGAAGATAGACGTAGCAGTCCGTTTTTTGCCGTCTTCGGTCATGAGAAAATTTTCCTCCTTTGCGTTGCTGAGAAATCCTGCTTCAACCAGCACGCTGGGCATGGTGGCATTTTTTAGCACAACGAATCCAGCTTGTTTCACTCCCCGACTGGTTCTTCCGGCATGGTCGACAAATTCACCTTCGATCAGCGTTGCCAAGGCTATGCTCTGATCGAGGTAAGCACTTTGGTACATTGAAAGTGCGATGTGACTTTCGTCGGAGTTGGGATCAAAACCATCGTAATTTTCTTGGTAATTTTCTTCTTTGAGGATGGCGGCGTTCTCCCGCTTGGCGACCTCCAGGTTGTGAGCTACTCGATGTAACCCCAATACAAACGTCTCCGATCCAGATACAGATCTTTTCTCGACACCATTGCAATGCACCGAGATAAACAGATCGGCCTGATTGCGATTGGCGATCGATGCCCGTTCGTACAGTGGAATAAACTCATCGCTGTCGCGGGTGTAGATCACTTTTACGTCTGGATAGGTATTCTTGATCATCTGGCCGACTTTGAGCACGACGTCGAGTGCTACTTCTTTTTCGGTGGTTTTCTTGCCCACGCAGCCAGGGTCTTTGCCTCCATGACCCGCGTCAAGTACCACAGTTTTAACTTGATAGTCCGGTAGGGTGGGATCGCCATCCTCTTCACTTAAGGTTATATTAAAGTCGCTAGCCGCTGGCAACGAATAGGCTACTTTTACCGCTAAGAGAAAGAATGCACAAAGGAAAAACGAACTCATTACTGAGATCCATCCATTGTTCTGTTTACAGATGATTGTACTTTTCATGCTTGAATACATTTTTGAAACTACTTAGTCGTTTAATAACACAATAATAAGGCCAAAATCGCTTGAAATCAACCTTTTACATACAATTATTAATTTTAATATGTACTGCAAATGTAGGTTTCGGCCAAATCGATAGTCTGATTTCTGACGAACAGCGTGATTCACTGATGTTGTCGCGCCAAAATTTTGTTGAGCAGAGCAGTATCTCAGGCCAGGTGCAGTTTTCTGCAGACACACTCGATGATGTCGTAACGTATGAAGCACGTGACTCGATACGCTTAGATAACGTGAATCGCCTCATTTACTTGTATGGCGAAGCATCAATAAAATATCAAACCTATTCCATCACGGCAGATTACATCCGGGTCAATCTTGACTCCAGCATCGCCGATGCCCAACAGCTGCCCGACAGTGTGAAGCAAAAAGATCTCTATGATCAGTTGGGCACTGATGAACCGGAGCCAGAACCCGAGCCCGAGGTAAACATCGACTTTGATGGCGATCCGGAGCTGATGTTGCTCGACTCCTTTCAGCGCGACTCCATGCGGCAGCAGGTGCTATTGCGCCGGCGTGCTCAAGAAGACCCTAACGTAGTTGATGGGCGTACCAAAGACGGTCGACCTTACTTTGAAGACGGTGCAAGCCAGTTTACCGCAGATCGCCTACGTTACAATTTTAAATCGCGCAAAGGCAAGATCTATCAAGCCGTCACACAGGAGAGTTCCATGTTTATTCACGGGAGTGAGACAAAATTCGTTTCCGATTTGGGAGATAGCACCCGAGTGGCCAATGATTATGTCTACAGTCGTGATGTCTTGCTGACGACCTGCAATGCTCCGGTGCCACATTATGGCATACGCAGTCGCAAGCAGAAAATCATCCCCAATAAGCAAGTGATCGTAGGTGCCAGCAATGTCGAAATCGCCAATGTGCCTGTTCCGTTGTTTTTACCTTTCGGTTTTTTTCCCATGACTAAGGGACCTAAAAGCGGATTGATTTTTCCGCGTGATTACGAATATTCGGAGCGCTGGGGATTTGGGCTGAGGGAGATCGGTTATTACTTTCCGATCAGTGACCGGGTGGACTTGCAGCTTACGGGCGATATTTATTTCAAGGGGAGTTGGGGCCTGAGAGCACAGTCATCGTATAGGAAGCGCTATAAATTTTCTGGTGGAATTGATTTGGCCTATTCCGATCGAGTCAATGCGGATGTTTTTGACAATGAAGGCATCCAAGACAAACAGCACGAGCGCTCATTTAGTATCAACTGGCGGCATACCCAAGATACTCGCGCTCATCCCAATCAAAGCTTCACAGCCAGTGTGCGCATGCAGACCAACGGGTACGAACAGCTCAACTCCAACGAAGCAAATCGGGTGCTAAATAATTCGTACTCCAGTAATGTTTCGTACCGCAAGAAATTTACAAATACCCCTTTTACGTTGTCGGCAAATGCTACGCATTCGCAAAATACTCGGACCGGTGATATCCAATTTACCTTGCCCGATGTCAACGTAAATATGACGCGCATTTTTCCGTTTAAAAGTAATAAGCGTCGTGCGCCGGAGCCCAAATGGTATGAAAAAATATCCTTGCAATATTCCGGCATGTTTCTCAACCGAGTCCGCACTAAAGATTCGCTGTTGTTTAGCCAGCCATTTTTTGACAATGCCGAGATGGGCGTAAATCATCGGGTGAACAGCAGTGCCTCTTTCCACTTTCTAAAGTACTTTAATATCACACCATCAGTCAATGTAGAAGAGACCTGGTATTTTAAGACTATTAATAAACGGTTTGCTGGTGTCGAGGTTGAATTTGACACAATCCGCGATCCAGACGGAACTATATTTTCCATCGAGCCTGATACAACTAATTTTGGCATCGTAGAAAAGGACACCCTAAGTGGTTTTGATCGCTTTACCGAATATTCCGCAGCCATCTCACTCTCTACCCAGATTTTTGGGTCGCTGGGAGTAGGTCGCACCAAGGGCTGGTTTCGGGGCATACGGCATGTGATGAAGCCCACTATCTCGATGAATTTTTCACCGGACTATCTAAATAACGAAAACTACTCCGGTACGGTGCAAACCGATATTCGTGATCCGGAGCAGTTTGATGTTTACTCCTTTTTTGAGGGCGCTCTATTTGGACAGCCACCGCTGAGTGATAAACGCATGGCACTGAGCTATTCCATCAATAATTTAATCGAGGCTAAAATATTTTCCAGGAAAGATTCTACGACCAAAAAAATAAAGCTCTTCAATAATATAGCGATAAGTGGTTCGCACAATTTTGTGGCTGATTCCCTAAAATGGAGTGTGGTCGGGGTGAGTGGAAATACCTCCTTTTTCAAAAACTTAATTCGGCTTCAGGCCAGAGCGGTATGGGATCCCTACGCCGTAAACGAAGATGGTCGACGTATAAATCGTTCGTATTGGAGAGAACGTAAAAAACCCTTGCGTTTTGATCAAGCAAATTTTCGCGTGAGCACCGCACTGACCATTGATCAAATCCGTGGTATTTTTACAGGTAAGGAAGAAGAATCCAGCTCTGGGAGCAATCGGAGTGGACGAAGCGGTATCCGTGGCGGTGGGGCCCAATCGGCAGAAAATATCCTAGACCAGTCCCTTTTTGATATTTTATCAGGTTTCAGGATTAGACATGACTTCGTCTTCGGCTGGATGGACAGAGATCGTGATGGTGTACCGGAATTTGAGGTTCGGACCAACTCGGTAAATACACAAGGCAGCATAATGCTTACTCCGAAATGGAACATTACGGTCTCCAACATTGGGTATGATTTTCGCACCAAAAGACTCACCTATCCCAACATCGGCATCGTCAGAGATCTGCATTGCTGGGAGATGGGTTTTAACTGGGCACCTACTCGAAGTTTCTATAGTTTTTATATCCGCGTGCGGCAATCTCCGCTCGATTTCCTCAACCTACCCTACCGCCGCAGCAACCAGGACTCAGGTTTGCAAAGGTTTTAGACCTCACTAGTACCTATAGGCCAGTTATCAAGTGGTCTTGCGTCCAGATTTTCAATTCATCAGGGTGGGTTATTTGCCTTCTGTCCGTGTAGAGGCACAGCGTGCTCGCTCTCTCAAACGTTGATAAGCTATGTTGCTTAAGAATTCTTTGTTGCTATTGCTAGCTGGACTATTGCTTTCGGCCTGCGACAAAGAAGAGGAGGCCAGAGTGCACCCCGACTTGGCTCCTTACCTCCGCACCTTCGAGGAGGAAGCGACTCAGCGCGGGCTCTCGATCAGTTTTGCAAAATCACCGATCCATGCCATATTTGTTTCTGAAGCAGATCGGATCGAACTGGGCTGGTGCGGTGCAGCCGTAAATGGCATCGAAAGCATCAACATCAATGTGGTCTTCTGGCCAGGTATCCCAGCCATGCAGAAAGA
>CAJQNM010000721.1 GCA_905479665.1 uncultured Saprospiraceae bacterium | reverse complement strand
GATCCGATCGCAATACTATTGTTTACGGTCGCAGCAGCAATATTCCTACCTGCCTGGTATCCCACAAAAACATTTTCATCATTCGAAGAAATATTCTCGCCCGCATAAGAACCCAATAACGTATTGTAATTGCCAGGAGATCCACCGCCTCCAAAAATTCCGGCGTAATAGCCTACAAAGGTATTGTCTACTGTGCCCGGCAGACCTGCCCCGCCGGCCAGCCGACCAAGAAAAGTACTGCGGTCATGGGTGCTCGAAGAGGCTCCTGCAGATCTGCCTAACATTGTATTGTCAGATCCTGTCGTGATGCTTCCTCCTGCGTATTCTCCCACTAGCGTATTGTTTCCACCTGTGGTATTGAATTCTCCCGCACTGGCCCCTATGAATGTGTTGTTTTCTCCTTCATCGCCTCCACCGCTCGAATTGTTCACTGCCCCTGCTCCAGTACCAATAAACGTGTTGTCAGAGAGACCAGAGATGTCAACCCGGATATCTCCGTTTGCATTTCGATACCAATACCAGCTGGCATCGCCTTCCACAGTGAGCTGAATATAGTTACTGGCTGCATCGATTGCGCTAACGGCCGTATTCATTTCATTGAGATCTTTGATCTGCCAGGTAGCTCCTCCACCTCCTCCAGACCCCAGTGCTTGCCAGGCACCATTCCTTCTTACCTGAAGTTCATCCGTGCTTTCGTTATAGATGAGATGGCCCTCGTCCGGGCTGGTGATGGCATTGCGTTCTGTGGTGGTGAGTGAAGGGATGACAACTCCGTCTCCACGTATTTCTCCTTCGCTCTGTGACCATCCAAGCAGAAACCCACAGGAAAATACTATTGCTACGATTATCTTTTTCATTGCTTCCGAATTAGTTGTGAAATTATTTTCAACAAATCTCGGTAGCAACGGCCACGATATTCTCACCCAGTTTGGTGGTTATGCAATATCACCCATATGGGTGATATGATCTAGGGGTTTATGGCAATAAACCCCTAGAATCAAATCACCCCTTGCTCCATGGCTTCTTTGACCAGCTCGGTACTGTTCTTTACGCCAAATTTGGAAATGAGATTTTTGCGATGGCTGTTTACGGTATTGATACTAATGAAGAGCTTATCAGAAATCTCTCGGTAGTTCATGCCCTTGGAAAGAAGTAGCAATACTTCTTTTTCTCGCTTTGTGACGGAAGGTAGAGGAGCGTTGGGTTTAGAAAAGAGTGCATCCAAAAGCACATCTTGCAGTTCTTTGGAATAGTAACGCTCTCCTGCAGCTACTTTCTTGATCGCAATTTTAATCTCATCGGCGGGAGAGCTCTTAAGCAGGTAGCCCACCGCTCCATTTTGCGTCATGCGTTTTATGTAGCTGGGATTCTTGTAGGTGCTGAGGGCAATAACCTTTACTTTGGGATATTTCTTGCGTACTTCCTTGCACGCTTCCAAACCCGTCATCTCGGGCATACCGATATCCATCAGGATGACATCTACTGCTTGTTTCTTGAGGACATCAAGTACCATTTTACCATTGGTGGCAGTGGCGACCACCTCGATCTCTTCTGAGTTGCGAAAAATCAACTCAAATCCATCAAGCAGTATCTGGTGATCATCTGCTACTAGTAAGCGTATCATTGAGTGTAGATTAAGAGTGTACCTTGTAAAAGGTACGGTTTTGAAAACAGCTGCCCCTAAGGATAAATCATTTATTGCTCTCCGGGATATACTACTCCTATTTGTTGGCGTATATCATCCATCATCTGCATGATCGCCAATGAGTCTGCGTGCGACCATTTTTCATTCTGTCTTTCGCCAGCTAAGAAAGCTACCTGAGATGACAAAATTTGATGGTAGAATCCCTTCCCAGGAAACGGTGTCGCAATTTCTTGTGGTTCGTAACCCGCTTTTATCACGGTCAGTGACTGGGCTTCGTGCCAACGGCCAGGTAGCAGAATGTAACCTCGCTCACAGGTGATGCGCGCGGCCATTGCACTACCGTACAAGACAGAAGCATGGAGCTGAGCTATTCGGCCATTTGAATAAGAAAGCGTCATGCTACAACTCTCATCCGACCCCGTGGGCGACAACTGTCCATCTGCCTTTATCTGTTCCGGTACACCCAAAAGCTGATAGGCCAAAAAGAGTGGATAAATGCCAATATCTAACAATGCGCCGCCCCCGAGCGCAAGGTCAAAAAGGCGCGAAGAATAATCTCGCTCTGCTGCAAAGCAAAAATCAGCTTCTACCTCGACTACCCCTCCCAACTCTCCACTCGCCAGAATTTCTGCAACCTTTTCAGTACTTGGTAAAAACCTCGTCCATAGGGCCTCCATAAAATAGTGGCCGGTTTCTGTAGACGCAGCAAGCATCTCCTCAAGTTGCACACTATTTAGGGCTGCTGGTTTTTCGCAGAGCACACCCAATCCTGATTGCAATGCAGCAAGCGTATTGTCACGATGTAGATGGTGTGGAGTTGCAACATAAACCATATCTATTTCCGCCGAGGCCAGCATTTCGGCATATGATCCATAGGCCTTATCCGCTCCTACTTCGTCTCGAAATTGCTCAGCCTTATCCAGTGTGCGTGAGGCAACCGCGACGAGACGCCCCCCCGAAACTAGTTTGAGATCATGGGCAAATTTTCGGGCTATATTCCCCAATCCTAAAATTCCCCACCTTACTTCTTTGCTCATCTAGTCTAGTTCATTTATGGCTTAGGCACAATTTACGCAATAGGCACTGCCGGGCATGAGAACAAGGCGCTGCATGGGTATCTTTTCCTTGCATCTCTTACAAAGACCAAAGTCGTCATCAGCTAGATGAGCCAATGCATTTTTCATCGCATCGAGTTCTTTGCGCGCGTTGCGCAGAGCAGCCTCCATGACACTCTTATTATTTATTGCATCCATCCGCGATATCCGGCCGATCGAATTTTCTGGACTGATCGGTTGCGTCATATCCTCCATCTGTACAATCTTACTCATTGTGCGACTTATCTTTTTGGTGAGGCGCCCTCGAATCAAGGTCAGATCTTGCTCGGAAAGATGGCTCACTTCAAAATTAATTTCTGCACGGCCGTCCGTGTGGCAGCATCAAATCGTGCCCAATACACACCAGTCGGAAGACCACTTACTTCCACCTGCTGTAGACCAGCAATATCTCTTTGGAAGACAATTTGGCCTGTACTCGTATAGATTGCCAGTGTTTCATAGGCAGCGCCAGTTGCGATCTGCAACAATCCATCATTTGGATTGGGATAAATAATTTCTTCCCGGTTGATTTCATTTTGCAGAATGATGGACGTTGCCTCCACAAAAGAATCGAAAAACCCTACTGAGCGCAATATGGCGAGTACCGAACACTGTCCATGGGAAAGTTCATCCGAGAGATTAATGCTGGTCACATCAGTCGCTCCGTTTGCTTTCATATACTGTTCTGCGACCAGGGTATTTTGAAAGGGTATCTGCTCATCTGAGCTGCAGTAGAGCAATTCCATGGGACTTTTTGGGGCCCATCGATATGTGTCATTTTCACGCAGTCGTTGAGCGACTAGACTACTCGTGTCACGGTACAAATCGATATATTCATTCCGAAACATCTTGTGAGGGATCACACCACCTTCATTGGTCTGCAAAATGGGTGCAACGATGGAGTTCATCTCGTTTAGATCTATCTCACCTCGTTCGAACTGCTGGATGGCCGACAAATATTCCGGCTTAACTATTTCGGGCAGGCTATCGTACATATCTCCGTAAACCTCCTGATACCCCAACAGTATATAAACCAAATAGCCGACAAATTCATATTCCTGATCACTTAAGATCAGCTCACGCATGACACCAGATAAATCGTACGGACCAGACATGGGAGATGATGCAGTGAGCCAGAGATCATCTGTTGGTCTTTCCTCGATCAGTTGAGCCAAAGCCATTGCCGCATGTCCTCCTTGGGAATATCCCGAGACAAAGATATGTGGAGGCTCTTCCACTTCGAGCTGAGCAATAAGCTCACGCGTTGCCAACAGCATGTCGATACCAGCACTTGCTTCTGTGGCTGCATGTACATACGGATGAAAACCACGACTACTGCCCAAACCCAAATAGTCGGGACCACTGGCAATATATCCCTGCCCACCATAGGCAATTAGAATCAGTGCATCAGCAATCTGCAAGCTAGACGGTACACTTTCTGGACCCGACGAGGTGCCATGTTGATACAGGATAATTCCCTTGCTGCTCTCCATCGGCACAACAGTCAGGCCTGATGCTGTGTCCTGCAGGCCGTCACTACCGAGTGTGGTATAGGTAACTCGATAAAGTGAAACGTCTTGTATTGCTGAAATCGTAAACAGCCTGGTCAGTGAGTCTCGATCTATATCGCCCAAATGCTGAAAATCAACGAGGGCCTGACCCGCAAGCGAAAAATTTGCCGTAAGCAGCAGAGTAAACACGAATCCTGGTATGAGTTTCATCTACACTTATTTATTAGATCAATTAAATCGCATTACAAATAGCTTATGCCAGAAAATTTTAATAACACTGACATTCTCCGCACTACCTAGTTACTTGCAGTCCTTGCTTTGTCAAAGCGGAAATTCCGAAAATACCTTGGCTAGTTTGATTTGCACCAGATCGGCGTCCTGCAGTTGCTGACGAAGTAAGGATGAAGTCTCCTTGATAGCCAGTGCGGTACTCTGACTGATGTGTTGGGCATTTTCAGATTTAGAACCTTCAAATCGTTTATGGTTTGCAGCCTCAATCTCGTTAAGGAAGGATTGAAAGACCTCTCCAGTATTGGTCTTGCCCGTTTCCTTCAGTTGAAACATGAATCGATTGGCATTGTAAATCTCTAGATCTTCTTGCAAATCGGCTATGTCATCATTGACTTCAGTGATCAAATCAAAGTCGGTCCAGTCCGTCCTACGTACGATTCTTTGCAAAGAGGGGTCGGCAAGGTAAATCAGTGAGCGCATGAGTTTGACATCGCAAGATTTATAGTAATAAAAGTGGCGGATACTAAACCGAGTAGGCGATTTCTTATCTCGCATGCTGCGTTCATGCGATTGGTATTTTTCGATTTGCTTACACATGTTTACCGCTTCTGCCCGTGAAAGATCAAACGCCTCTAAATCTTCGTAGATCGCTTCCCAAAAAGCAGTGAGCATTTTCTCATCCAAATCCCAAGTTGTCTCGAGATAGTGATCAAGCAAATAAATCTTGGTTTGGAGTGCTTTTAATTTTCGCAGAAACGCATCTTGTTCAGATATCTTTGAGTGCCCCAGCAACCAAAGCAGAAGCCGATAGGAAAAAAGGTCGTCAATCTTTGCCTTGGCTATCTTTCCTATCGCAGCTGGTTTGCTTGGCGATGTAATAGTCGCAATGGCAGTACTCTTTCTGCCCTTCTTGCCATCCTTCTTAGATTTCTTCTTTTTCGAATCTACCCTCTGAGAATGTTTTTTGGAAACCTTCTTTCTCCCGCTTTTCTTTTTCTTATCCTTTTTCTTCTTATCAAGCTCGACTTTCTTGCCAGATTGCTCCTTCTTCTTTTTCGATTTCTTCTGCTTGGATTTCTTCTTCTTTCCCATAGTACATTATGCTAATTAGAATCAGGTTTCGCCACTGTTGTCGAAAGCTAAAGTAAGGATTTAGGTTCGGCTCTATTGATTTCTTCATCTAGCGACTCAAAAAATTGTTTTGAGAGCATCTTTGCCACACCACCGATGACCCTCTGCCCTGTTCTAGCAAGTAGCCCAGACATTTTAACCTTGCCATCAAAACTAACATCCGTCCCATTGTCTACCGGTTCGAGAAGGATTTGGATCTCTGCCTTGGCATTTCCAATCTTACTTTTCTGATCCACGTGAAGTTCAAATGACTTCGGTGGCTCTTTATTTTCGACGGCTACCTTGCCAGAAAAACTACCTCTCACCGGTCCTATCTTTACATCAGCTATGGCATCGTAAATATCTTCTTCGACCAAAATCAATCGATCGATGCCAGGGGCAATCCTAGCCAGGGTTTCGGGATCCATTAATAGGGCCCAGACTCGTTCTGGAGGCGCTGCTACGGTGTGTTTTCCGGTCAGATGCATAATCTATTTTTAAATATTATCAAAACCTGAAATGTAAGCGGGGGCATGACGCACTCGGTTTTCATCTTCAGGAGTTAGGTTTCGGAAAGAAGCCAAGATATAGGCATTGTTGTCCCTCACAAATTTATTCAAGAGGCCCAATGAGGCCTTCTCATTAAATTCGTTGTAGAGTGGATCTTTGGCATCAAACCAAAACATGGCAGACTTTACTTGGTGTATTGCGAGGGTAGCCTCCATCAGACGTGTGAGATCACTCAATTTCTCATCATAGTAAAGTCCCTCAAAAGCGACAAATTGAAATCGGTTGGGGTTGAACAACTGATTGATAAGGGGTATGCGCGGCACGTATTTCATAATCATCTCCCCTTTCTTACCCTTCATTTTTTTGATCACCCAAAGGGCCTCATGTACTTGCACAAAGGCCTTTATCTTGCCATCACGTTTCAACACATATGCATGATCGTGCTTAAATAAGTTACTAAAATGCATCAGACTGTGCTGACCGTATTTTTGTTGTAATAATTGCCTGACCTCGTCTCGCTCTGCTTCGCTTTTGACTTGTTCTACCTTGTTAGAACTACGAGGAAAAAAACGACTGAATCCGAGCGTGCGAATTTCAGCAATTTGCTCGTATCCTACTCCTTTTACAAAATTATAGGATCTACGATTTCTCCCTTCGATCGATGCAAAATAGATGGCCTTTTCCTTTTCTCCCTCACGGACAATGTCCATGGTTTTTTGACCAGCCTTGCCCACTGTGGCCCGCTCTCGAAAGCTAGCATTGCTTGCCAAATAACGAAAGAAATAGGAAACGCAGGAAAATCCAGCATTGCTTACCACTCGACGATCCATCACCACCAAGGCGAGCAATCGATCCTCGATCGAGGCCAAAATAGGTATCGGGTCTGTGAGATCCCGAATGCGTTCATCGGTCTTTTTATGCTCGTATAATGTGTCTTCCGTACCCCAAGTGGTGGTATCTAAAAACTGAATCACTTCTGGTGAAAAGCCATCCGCTCGACGCAGATTAAACTCCTCGTTCTTGAATATCAGCTCAGAGTGAACTAAGACTTCATTTGACTCCGTATTTGCATCTTCGATCATACTAACAGTTCTCGCCTGCCAAAATACCGAAATTGTGAGCGTATTTTTAGACCATGAAGAAGTCAGAAATTAAGATCGCTGTAAATGCATCGGAGACCACAAGCGCGATTCACTATAGCGACGCTGCGTGCACGCACCTTCTCATTTTAGCCCATGGTGCAGGTACAGACATGCGACACTCATTTATGGATGGGCTGTCACAAGCTCTATTAAACTGCAATGTAGCAACCCTGCGATTTAATTTTATGTATAAGGAGCTTGGCAAATTCAGGCCAGATCGCAAACCGGTGGCCGTCAAAACGATCGCCGCTGTTGCTTCCTGGGCTCAAAGGGAGATAAGCTTACCTGCTAGTTTGGGCGGAAAGTCTTTTGGTGGTCGAATGATGTCGCACTACTTGGCGGATAATCCAGACAGTGGCGTACAAAATTTGATTCTATACGGATTTCCTCTTCATCCTGCTGGTAAACCATCGACTGATCGGGCAGATCACCTTTCCAGTATTTCTCTGCCCATGCTATTTCTGCAGGGCGATCGTGATGCCTTGGCAAAAATCAATCTGATCGAACCCGTTCTGGGCAAAATACCCTGGGCTGATTTAGACATCTTATCCGGTGCCGACCACGGTTTTAAATTCCTGAAGAAATACCAAATAAATGAGGACGCTGTCTTTGAACTACTTGCTAAAAAAACAGTCGAGTTTATTGCGAATCAAAAAAGGCCTCTCAAAAAATGAGAGACCTTTTCAATTTTCTTCTTTATAAAGAAGGTCTGTAATTCGTGATATCAGCTAGGCTGACTTAGGCGGACGACCTGGTCCACGCTTCTTGGCCGGTGCTTCTGTGCTCGCAGCTTTGGGCGGACGACCGGGTCCACGCTTCTTGGCTGGTGCTTCAGTGCTCGCAGCTTTGGGCGGGCGACCGGGTCCACGCTTCTTGGCTGGTGCTTCTGTGCTCGCAGCTTTGGGCGGACGGCCTGGTCCACGCTTCTTAGCTGGTGCTTCTGCACTTGCAGCTTTGGGCGGACGACCTGGTCCACGTTTCTTTCCAGAAGTCTTTGCTGCACTTGCAGCTTTAGCTGGACGACCACGTTTTTTTCCAGTCGATGGTTTTGATTTCTTCTTCAAATCTTTTTCGAGATCTGAAATTGTTCCTTTTACTTCTCCCACCTGAAATTCAAGCTTTCGCAATTCAGCTTTATACCCTTTAATTAGGTCTTGGAGATCGTTAAGATTAAGTCTAGGCATCAGTACTTTTTTTTTCTTTCGATTAATCAACAAAAGTAATAATATTATTTAGGTATACCATTTGCGGTATCAAACTTTATAGGCAAATAGTAGGCCAAAAGCGAAAAAAGA
>CAJQNM010000720.1 GCA_905479665.1 uncultured Saprospiraceae bacterium | reverse complement strand
GTAACCAAACTGCTGAGTAAATATTTCAAAAAAGTGCTCTTTTGTAAGAATGCCATCATTTCCTGCGATTTATAGAACGGTTCCATTGCACCGATTTTACATCAGGGTCGTCTTGGATTGTCGACAAAACCTCCTCTCGATCCCTGGATTTATTTTTTACATCAAAAAGAAAATACAATATGTAGAGACGACATCTGGATTCGTGAGTTCGTTTTTTTGATTCGCTTTTCCAAGCTACGATAAAGTCGACAAGGGGTATTTGAAAACCAACTCAATCCAGAGGTTCAAACCTACACTATACTTCGCCCAGTTCCCGCTCGATATCTTCTATCGTAGGCAGACTGGACTTGAGATCTTCCGGTATCGCATCAGTAATTGTAAAACCACTGACACCAATTGGCTTGTTGATGTCCTTCAGAGCGTAGTCAATTTCTGTGATCTTGCCCTTGTCATTTTTGCAAAGGATTATGCCGATTGATGGATTATCTTTCGTCGGCTAGCAGATCATTTACAGCCGACAAATAGAAATTCATCTTGCCGGCATATTCAGGTATGAATTGCTTGGTCTTTAGATCGATCACAATGTAGCAGTGAAGCTTAAGGTGGTAAAAGAGTAAGTCAATATAATAATCACTTTCTCCAACTGACAATTGGTATTGTTTGCCAACAAATGCGAAACCCTTTCCCAATTCAAGCATGAACTGGGTAATGTGATCAACCAGCGAGCTTTCAATATCGCGTTCGAGTGCCTTGCTATGAATAGTTAAAAAGTCAAAATTATAAGGGTCTTTCAAAGCTTGTGTAGCCATATGTGAAGCTGGCTCAGGTAAGGTCTGGGAGAAGTTTGTCACAGCCTTACCTTGCCTTGCATACAGATTACCCTCGATCTGCATCAGCATAACATCTCTCGACCATCCGTTCTCGATTGCTTTTTGAGCATACCACAAACGTTGAGAGGTGTCCTTGACTTTCTGCATCAACCTAATGTTATGTCCCCATGCTAATTGTGAAACAGGCTGTTTCACAATTTCCGGGGAAGGATAGGCCAGTGCAAATTGTCTCATATAAATGAGGTTCCTGACCGAAAAACCGTTCATTCCAGGGAAGTCTTTCTTGAGATCCTTCGAAGTCTGTTCAAGAACTTTGTCTCCCCACTGTGATTTCTCCTGACGTTCAATGATCATTTTGCCCAGATCCCAGTAGAGAGTCATCAGCTCCTGATTGACCTTTGTCACCGCTCTGATCTGAGCATGCTGAATTCTGAATTTCATCTCTGCGATGAAATCCCTGTACTCGATCAGATCGATATTCTTGTCCATTTTAACACTGCTCAAGACATTCGTTCAAAAAAAATGATTTTAAAATGTGCCATCATTTCCTGCGATTTATAGAACGGTTCCATTGCACCGATTTTACATCAGGGTCGTCTTGGATTGTCGACAAAACCTCCTCTCGATCCCTGGATTTATTTTTTACATCAAAAAGAAAATACAATTGCCTTGGGCTGATGCGCCTATTTAACGCTAGATTAAAATCGGTGTAGCGCTCTTCCAATATAGCAACCAGATCTGGATTCGAAAGTTCGATGATGAGTTGACTGAGCTCGCCTTCCGCTTCCTTCTTTTCCGTTAGCCAGGCTTCTTTCTGAGCCAGTCGCTCCATGAGTGTTTCCAATTCTTGATAGGCGGCGGGTTTATCGCCGCGACTTTTCACGGTTTTACTTTTTCCCTGATAATTTACGTCCATCGTATGAAAAGGGATGTCGACAATGGTATTGTCATAGAGGTCGTCAAGTGAATAGAAGGAGGAGGTGCTCAGCAGGGTCTTGACAGATTGCATCTCTCGTGCACTCAGTTGGCGCTCAGCCTCACCAACCATGGCCACATGAGCTGTACCAGAAAATGTTAGCAAGCCGTCATCAAAAAGTTGCATGGTGTATCGTGGGCAGTAACCCCGACAACCTTGTTTTTTTAATGAGATGATGCAGGTATGTTCCACTTCTTCTTGCATGGCAACCGACGTTTTTTTTGAGCCGTTGCAGCCCATGAGCAGCAGTGCTGTACTCAGGAAAAGGAATCTCTTCATCAACGTTCGATTAAATTATACAGCACATCCAGTCGTGGTGCCAGGATTATTTCTGTGCGTCGGTTGAGTGATTTATTTTCTTCGACGTCATTGAGTACCAGAGGGGCATAAAATGCCCTTCCAGACGCGGTGACTTGAGAGGGATCAAGTCCAGATGCGGTGAGTTGTTTGACCACGGAAGTGGCTCGTGTGACACTGAGATCCCAATTTTTGTTTGGAGTGCCATCCGAATCAGTATGCCCCTCGACATTGATCAAGATATCTGGATGTTCTTTGAGCACGCGTGCCAATTTTCGTATCGCATCACGACCTGCATTGTCCAAGGCACTGCTTCCCTTGGCAAAGAGTAGATTTTGACTGAGTGACACATAGATCTTACCCTCGCGCTCCGTCACCTGGAGATCGGCATCAGAAAAGCCTGTTAGTGCATCGCTCACAGTGGTGCGAAGAGCCGTCATGATCGAATCCTGCTCCTGCATTTCGTAAGTCAGATCCTGCAGACGCCGCTCCCTGATGCGTATATCTTCCTGAAGTGTACGAAGATTTTCTTGTTGCGATTGAAGTTTGCGCTCCAGCAGATTAAGTTCACGCTCCTTCTGGTCAAGGAGCTTCTTCTGGTCAGCCAACTCCCCAGAAAGTTGAGCTTTCTCAGTTCCGGCAGTATTAATCACCTCCTGGTTTTGGGCAAGGAGATCGTCATATTGCTGCTGAATTTGGTCGTGTGAACTTTGCAGCCCATCACGCTGGGCGCTGGTCGTATTGAGTGCCTGCCGCACTTGCGCCAGTTCCTCCGCTTTGGCTTGGAGGTCTGTGATCTGAGCTCGATTGTTGGAAATCCTTTTCATCAGATCCAAATTCTCAACCTCCAGGGTACGCCGTTGCGTATCAAGATCAGCATACTTTTTGGTTGAAACACAACTAGCTCCAAACAGTATAATAGCAATGTAGACCAAGTGAATACACTTCATTTTCAGTATGATTTGTTCCGTCAAAGTTAATCAAGATCACTGGAGGAAGCACGAAAGGACATATTATAAAAATACTTAATATTTAAGTAGATTTGAATGAATGGATTTCATCCGATGGTTTGGTTTGTGCTTGGCCTGTCTATTCGCAAGTTGCGAAACGGATCAGGTCGTCCAGTCGACTGGTCACGCTCTTCCGAGCGCGATGGACGAAGGCCATTTTAATGTACTGGTCGAAACGTCTGCTGGCGAACATTTAGTCCGTTCTTACCAGGACTCTACAGGCCATATAGATTCGTCAAGTGTACTGGGTTTCTTGCCTATGCCAATAAATTTTGGATTTATACCCAGTTATTCACTACCCGACAGCCATTTGATCAAGGTGCCCGCTTGGGTCTTTTCGCATCGCATAGAAACGGGTGAAGTAGTACCTACGATCCCCCTGGGCACCCTAAATTTCGTGGAAAATGGGGAAGAAATGGATCATTTCATCATGATTCCAGTAGATGAAAAACTCCGATTTATGGAGGCATCTTCATTTGATGATTTTGCGATCCGCTATGACGGGATTAAGTATGCATTCGAGTATTGGTTTCGCAATAAGGAAGGGGTGGGACATATCAGTCGATTGCGTTGGAAGGATGATAAAATAGCGGCCGAACAGCTCGTCGATCGGATCAATATTTCAGGAGAATAACCGTTACATTCGCGCATTCACTCGAAAGCTTACGAATTGAAAGGTCAAATATCTTTGGACAAAGGGGAGGTCTCCTACGAACGTTTTGGCGTACTCGGAACCTGCAAACAGTGCTGGGATCGAATCGCTGGAGGAGAAACTTACTTGTCTTCTGGATATCTAGAGCTCCTGCAAACCTCCATTCCTGGACTGAAACCGCAGTATTTTATTCTAGAAGAAGGGGATGAGGCCATCGGTATCGTTTACTTTCAGGAATATCCTTTTGTAGCTCTGCAGAGTTTCAATTCGTTTCAGGGGGATGGTGCATCAAGGTTGAGTAAGTCGCTGCGTCGGATGGTATCAAGTCTGGTCAGTTTTAACGCGGTGGCCAATGGCAATATGATATTGACTGGACCATATGGTTTTGCATTCGTCGAAAAAGTGCCCGTTGCAAGACAACTCCGCTTAGTGACTCGTGTTTTTGAGACTGCTATTGCCGAGACTCGGCAGCGTAGTAAGGTCTCCTTACATTTCCTCAAGGAACTCACCGAAGATCAGGATGCGCTGAGACCATCGTGGTTTGAGCAAGAGAAATTTTATCGGTTTACGGTTCAACCGACCATGCATTTTCACGTGAGGCCCGAATGGCACAACATGGACGACTATCTCGCAGCGATAAAGTCAAAGTATCGTGTTCGTTATCGCAAAGCGCGTAAGCGTGCCGAACCCATTGCAAAGCGAAGACTACTTGCAGCAGACATACTAGAACACGAAGAGACCATTCATCTCCTGTACAAGCAGGTGATTGACCAGTCTTCGTTCAATCTTATGGAGGTAGACCGAAAATATTTTGGCAATCTGGCTGAGCTGTTAGGAGATCGATTTACCCTCAACGCCTATTTCCATGGCGAAAAACTGATTGGGTACATGAGTTTTATCGATACGCCTGATCTGCTGGAAGCTCATTTTACGGGCATCGACCAAGAAGAAAACAGAACATTCGATCTCTATTTAAACATGCTCTTTGATCTGGTCGAAGAGGCAATTTCTCGACAGAAGAAAATCTTAAATCTATCGCGTACAGCACTCGAAATAAAGAGTTCGATCGGGGCCTCTCCCGTAAAAATGTTCTGCTATCTCCGGCACCAAAATCCCCTACTCAACCGTCTGTTGCCAACCATCTTCCGTTTCTTGTACAAGGAAGAGGAGTGGGTACA
>CAJQNM010000719.1 GCA_905479665.1 uncultured Saprospiraceae bacterium | reverse complement strand
GAGGCCACACCTGCCAGTACGCTGCATGTAGACAGGAAAAGGGTCAGATAAAGGCTATAGACTGGACGTTGCAACTGTTTTCTACTATTGGATCAAATCCAATTTAGCGAAAAAAATCAGGGGATGGAGTGGTAGGTCCCTTCACCCCACACCTTTCCCATACCTCCACTCTGGTCGGCACACAGTCTCGACTGAAGCGAAACCCAGAGGCATGTCTCGACCGAAGTGGAGAGGGTGAGCGAAACGGAGCCTGCCGGCCTAATTATTTATTCCCGCATAGGGAATACCCGTGAGACGATGCATTTCGTAGTCCATCGTAGATAAGTCGTGAAAATTAAATTTAGAAACATGACTGTGGCCACAAGAACGTGCTACTACCTTGACCAACTCATTGGTGGCCATGAAGAAATTCTGCAATTGTGACGCGGAGGCCTCAATAATTAATCGACTACGCAAGTCTTCTTTTTGAGTTGCAATCCCTACCGGGCAATTGTTTGAACTGCAGGCACGCATACCCAGGCAACCTATGGCTTGCAAGGCTGAATTGGCCACTGCGATCACGTCAGCACCCATCATCATGGCTTTGGCAAAATCTTCAGCCACTCGCAAGCCTCCCGTGATGATCAATGTCACATCATCTGCGCCCACTTTATCAAGGTGCCTTCGGGCTCTCGCCAGGGCAGGAATGGTGGGTACATTGATGTTGTCTCTCAAGATCTTAGGGGCCGAACCGGTACCCCCTCCCCGACCATCGAGAATGATATAATCTACGCCCACTTGCAGCGCAAAATCTATGTCTGCCTCGATGTGACTTGCCGCAATCTTAAAACCTATGGGTATGCCTCCCGTCTTGCTTCGCACTTCTTCTGCGACGGCTTTAAAGTCTTCGGCGGTTTTGAGATCTGGAAAAGCCGCTGGTGAAATGGCCGTCTCTCCTTGTTTCAGACCGCGCACTTCAGCTATTTCTTTGGTGACCTTTTCACCAGGTAGGTGACCACCGGTTCCAGTCTTGGCCCCTTGCCCTCCTTTAAAATGGAACGCCTGAGCCTTCTGCACCTTATCCCAAGAAAAGCCAAATTTACCTGATGCCAATTCGTAAAAATATCGTGAGTTGTTTGCTTGTTCCTCCGGGAGCATACCACCCTCACCGCTACAGATACCCGTTCCAGCCAGCTCGGCACCCATGGACAGAGCAATCTTTGCTTCTTTAGATAAGGCCCCAAAGCTCATATCAGACACGAACACCGGCATGTCCAGATGCAACGGCTTTTTTGCTTTTGGCCCAATCACGACATCCGTCTGCACTCTTTCTTCATCCAGTAGTGGCCGGCTGGCAAGCTGTGCAGGTAGAAACTGGATGTCTTCCCACTTGGGCAGGGTATTTCTGTCGACTCCCATGGCGGCGCTCGGTCCATGATGTCCGAAATTTTTCAGACCATTTTGCGCCAATTCCTTAATGTAGCTCGTGTACGGTTCAGTAGCCGCCGGATGCGTGTCTGCATATTGTCCGAGATACTGGTCCCGATCAAAAGGTTGTGGATGTTCGGTCAGAAAATCTTTTATCTCAAGCTCATCGACCCAGACAAAATCATCCTTGACCTCCGATCTAAATTTGTGCAGCGCCTCCGCATTGTTGTATGCAGAGACACCGCTGTCCAGGCGGTAATCCCATCCATGTACACCACAAATCAGATTGTCTCCTTCTACGTATCCATCCGCCATAAGCGCACCACGATGGAGGCATCTGCCATACAAAACGGACACACTTTCGTCATAGCGAATGATGACTAAATCTAGTCCGTTTACTTGATGATGGGCAGGAACTCGATCTTCGAGAGCTTGGTAGTTCAAGGTCTTTATCATGTGGATTAGGTTATTCTATTTTCGAAATGAAGTCAATATCTACAGGTACTATCACAATAGCACATGAGCGCAGAGATGTTAAAGCACAAATGACACAAGTAACGAATCGCGGCGAGGTTTTGTTCAAGGCAATGAATTCACGCATGTGCGAACCAACGGATCATGAAATCCGCAAAACCTGAACCTACCATATCAATCTCAATCGATGCTGTGATCTTCACTTCGGCATCATACCCCAATTATCGGGATCATGCCACTCGTTGCGATTGCTCTTATTTGAAGCCAATGAAAATGGACACCTTGTGCAGATGACACAATGGTTGCCAGCTCCCTCCTACATTTTAGCAAATTGCTCGACAGCCACTCCCTTGGCATTTTTCAATACGAGATAATAATTTCCACTGGCGAGACCACTGATATCTAGCTCTTGAGTATCGTTAAGCATATCCAAGCCTTGCTGAAGCAAGGTAACCCCTTGCGGATCAACCACTTCGAGCTGCGTGTTGAGGAGTTGTTCACCAGTCCATGAAAGGAGCAGGCGGTCGGACACGGGGTTGCCCAGGAGTTCTATTTCTCCCTCTAATTTCGCAACACCGTGCACAGCGGTAGACGTGCCAAATTCATGGGCGCCACTGTCTGGCATACCGTCTCTGGTCGCACCCGTAATATCTATCGCAGGAGCATTTTCAGCCACGCCGCTATTGATCGCCGGGCTGCCACTCTGCAGCGTCAGATCGCCGTTGTCTGCATCGGAGAATAATGGATTGGTGGTGGGTTGATCCGATTCATGGAGCAATAAATCTGCTATTGCTGATGTAGCGAGATTCCCTCCCAAACTTGTTTGGGTGATATTGCCTGATTCGATCATCCAGGATGTCCCTGCTCCCGAGAAAATGCAATTTTGCACTTCTACTATATGCTCTGCATCATCGGATGAAAATGGAGTTACATCACCCAGGCCTTCTGCATTTTCATGAAAGGTATTGTTGATCAACAAGGTGATCTCTGCCTGACCATCCGTGCCATTGGTCGAAATGGAGTTTCCGATGCCTGCACCAGAAGCAACATTGTCATAAAACAAACTGTTGCTAACGGTAAAAGCACCATCGCCATGATAAATGGCACCGGCGGCCTCGACCGAAGAATTGGAAATAAATCGACAACGCTCAAAAGTGGTTGCATTTGTAGGGTCTTCCCCGATGAGGTAGGCTGCGCCGCCCCAATCATCGGCCGAATTATTTTCAAATAAACAATCATTAATCGTCCAGGGTGAGCCTTCGAAGTTGTAGATGGCACCACCTTGATTGACGACTGAATTAGAGATGAAATCTGAAGTAGACAAGGTCAATGAGGAACTCACATCATTGAAAAGAATAGCTCCTCCCCAGCTGGCTGTATTGTCCTCAAATATGGATCCTTCTATGGTGACATCAGCATCGTCATTGACAAAAATCGCTGCTCCCTCAATCCCACTATTCTGTCTAAACGTATTTTCAGTAAGTACGATGTCTGCCGGATCTTGCGAGTAGATACCTCCTCCCTGGTCATCGGTTGTGTTTGCCATGAACGAACATTTTTTCATCGACAATTTATTGCGAATGCCTTCTATCGCCAATAGAAATACTCCCCCTCCCGCATCTTCTCCTGAATTTTCGCTCAGAATGGAATTTTCGATGGTGATGTCACAGCCCTCTTCAATATAAATACCACCTCCCAACCCTGGAATGTCGTCTGGCGTTGCACAGACATTTTTTTCCCACAAACAATCATCTAAAGTAACCTTCGCTTGAAAAAAACCAGTGCCTCCTCCACGCAAGGCCTCATTCTCAGAAAATGTTGTTCCTACAATTGATCCCGTGGCCAGGCCATCCAGACGAATACCTCCTCCGACGTTGGACGCTTCATTTCCTGTAAAAATGCAATCCTCCATTTTGACCTGAGTCACAACCGAGCCACCAGCAAAATATGCCCCGGCACCATTAAATGCTTTGTTGGCCTGAAATATGCAATCGTTAAAATTCACCTGAGTACCTCCAAACCCTGCATAAATTCCACCCCCAAAACTGTTGCCCTCATTGCCGGTAATTTCGCAATTGGTAAAGGTATATATCCCCGGTATGTTGCCGGTGTTGACGAGATACATGCCCGCCCCAAAACGGGCCACGTTATTTCTGATCTTGGTATTAATAAAACTAATTTCTCCCACACAAATGACACCCCCACCGGTGGCGTTTGGATTTGCAAACGTTCCTGAGAGTTCTCCGCGCCCACCTTCAATAACAACTCCATCGATGACCATAGGCGTCGACTCTGTGATCTGAATAACATGAAATAGGTTGTCACTGCTGTTGGTGACCAGATCTCCGGGTGTATCATCGGCATTGACATCTCCCGAGAGAACTGTTTCTGTGGAAAATTCACGTTGATCCAATTCTGTCTCTGTTCCGGCAAAACCACCATATAAATCCAAGTCTGCCTCATCAAGAGTGAGTGTCTGAGCCAGGGTGTATGTACCCCCTGCTAT
>CAJQNM010000718.1 GCA_905479665.1 uncultured Saprospiraceae bacterium | reverse complement strand
GGTCGGTGTAGGCATTGAAGTGCACTGCTATATCCAGCGTCTCGCAGTGGTCTTGTAATCTAAATATTCTGTCGAATGAACATCAGCCAAGTACTGTTCTTCCAGTCTTATCTTGATTTCAAGCGCAAAGTAGCTTACTGCCATAAATGCGAAGCTCAATGCGTTTGGCATCATCATGAAAAAGCCAATATTGGAGATTAATATTCCTAAGTAGATTGGATTTCTAGAATACTTGAAAAGCCCCTTTCGTATTAAGTCGGTCTTTTCTTCTTTATTCAAACCTAGACGCCAAGAATTACCCATTTGGAGTTGAGCCACTATTCCAATCGCAAGCCCCGTTGCACTTATACCAATGCCCAAGTGGCCAATAAGTGAGGTCTCGAGGTAAGACGCTCAAGTGCTCGATATCTTTTACCAAATTGAATTGAGTAAACGTACATCGTCATAAATACATCGAGTAGTAGTGACAAAAATATGAGGAAGCATGAGGTATTCCTGTCTCAACGCCATATGGAAATTTGTATCTTTAGTAGGTGATTTGACGCTCCCATGCGTAAGGATGAGATATAGTCGAGGAATGATGTGCTCCTGCAGGAGATTCCACTGTTGCATGTCAATAAAACTGGTTCTGTCTCGACGATGGTGTTTGTGACGACCGTGTGGATGACTGTTGCTACTGTGGGTCCCACAAAGTTCCAGGAGACTCGACCTAGCTGGTGCATCAAAAGAATACAAAAGACGGATTGCGAGTGTATAATACTCTCTAATTTGCAGATAGCATGCATGTCCTTCAAGAAAGGGGTCATGATTTAATATAATTCCGAATCACTTTCTAGATTTGCAAAGTTTTGATCAACAGGATGAGCTTTTCGTCAGATAGCGCGAAAAAAACCACTTTGGGATTTTCAGACTCGAGGTAAATTATAAAATTGTAAAAATGAATAATGGTGAATATTAAAAACAAAATTCCGTTGCTTTCTCTTGTAATGCTCGCACTTGTTGCTTGCAATAATGGTAAGAACACGGCACAAACTAATTCTGGCACAGCTGTTACAGCCAATACATACAATGGTACAGCTACAGTATCTCAAGGTGCTGCAACAGTTTTAACTAATAATATATTTGATTGCGAAGGAGGCCGAAAAGCACCAATCGGCATAGCTACAGCAATTGATGGGAGCACCTGGACAGTTCCAGCTGTGGTTAATTTCTCAGATGATAATTTTCCTTTTGCATCAGATTTGAACAATCCTTGCACAAGGGTGGAATATGAAGCGGGAGATGCTGCGTTGGCTGCTTTAGATGGAACAGACATCGTAGAGATTGATGCAGACGGTGAAGTAGTTACCGCTTTTGTATTTGCTGACAATTATTTTGAAATGTACATAAATGGCATTCCCGTTGGAAAAGACAATGTTCCCTTTACTCAATTCAATTCTAACATTATTCGGTTTAGGGCAAAAAGACCTTTTGCAATTGCCATGAAGCTAGTGGACTGGGAAGAGAATAGTGGCTTAGGTACGGAGAGTAATCGAGGCAACGCATTTCATGCTGGTGATGGTGGAATGGTTGCTGTTTTCAAAGATGCTAGGGGTGAAATAGTAGCAACGACCAATTCAAATTGGAAAGCACAAACATTTTATACTGCACCTCTGAAAGACCTTTCGTGTGCTTCAGAGAAAGGCTCATTGCGATTATCCGCTAATTGTAAAACTGTAGCTTCAGATGACGGAAACTCTTATTACGCTTTGCATTGGAAGACTCCCTCAGATTGGCAAACGGAAGAATTTGATGATAGTCAATGGCCCAATGCAACGGAGTTTTCCAATGAAACAATCGGAGTAGATAATAAGCGAGCATACACCAATTTTGCTGATATTTTTGATGACCATGCCAATGATGCAAAATTCATATGGTCAACAAATGTGGTTTTAGATAATGAAGTTTTAGTGCGATATACAGTTAGATAGAAACCTAAAATGGAAAACATAGCCTATAATCATGGAGCAGATAATGTTTATTCTATTGATGCAGACTATCCTTTGTTCTTTGTTCAATGTTTAGTGCAGGTCTATATTTCGGTTTGCTAGTCATACCCATGATACAGGTAGATTGCTCCATAAGACCAATTGGGACCTTGCAGACCTGGATAGTTGTATCTATCCATCATTAGTGCGACATATCTAAATGGGTAGCCATCTGGAAGCTGGACAATATTTGGCCACACCCTTGTCCGAGACGTTTTATCCCAGGGAGGGAGGTCCATTTTTAATTGGCCCACTTCTTTAAGGTCAGGATAACTGTAGATGAAAACGGCTCGCTCAGAGCTTCCTGAAAAACAATATCGTTTATCTCCTATTTTTTGAATCGAGGTTCCGGTAGAATTGTGTGCCACAGGCCCAGCAATCCGTTCGTAGCCTTTATTCCAATGATCAGATTCCAGTACAATGGCTTTATATCCGTCTTGGTTTTCGCAGGTAAGCATGCGCCATTTATTCGCAATTGAATCAAATAAGATATGGGGATCTTCAATATCTCCCACCATTCCAAAGGGAACCGCATCCATGGTAGAGAAACCAAATCGGGGGTCTCTCTTGCTTTCGATGGCAAGCAATTGCTTTTTTTCTGTGTCAGGAAAAGCGTATGCACTAAACCCGGTTGTCAACCCTCGCCAGATTTTATCTCTTCGATCATAAAAGAGGTGAGAGGCAATTTCATTCCGGAGTAATCCATCATCGCGATCAAACACGATTATGCCTTCAAGTTCAAGATCAAATACGGTGGGGTCCATGCTAAATACACCCTGGATATGATGGGGTAGGGCACGCCCTCGAATGGACATGGTGTACCACAAGCGTCCTTGATCAAGTAGCGGATCTCCATTTTCGTAGGTAATGGCCCTGATGTCTGCCAGGCCTACACCTGTAGAGAGCGCCATTTCAGCTTTATTGATCTGAACCAGGCCTTCCTGCAGGTGTATGTAAAGTTGTGACTGGAAGGAATATAAACACTCCTTTTTCCGTAGGTCAACATAGTTATTAAAATCAGCTTGGCCGATGACCGGCGGCAATCCCTGATCCTGTAAATACAAGGTAAGTCCGCTACCCAGCATCTGGAGGATAATTTTTCCCTTCATGTGCACCTCCAACTCCTCTAGGTTTACTGCTATTGATGTATCCACAATGGTCTCTGACACATTCAGAACTCTGAGTTTGACACCAGTGAGCGTTCTGTCGTTAAATTGAAGTAAGACAAGGAACTCCTCTCTGTTGTCGGCATCAGCAAATCTAAAGCCGATCGCCCCAGTGCCAGCACAAGAGTCGAGATCGATAGTATAGGTTGCAAAGGGGTTAAAACCCCCAAACCAGATACCAGTGTGGGTCTCCTCTTTAGATTGGATGATCAATTTTCCATTGCGAAGATCAAGCTCCGCAGGGGTGTAGGCATAATTCGTAACAGGATGCATGGAAGCCATGCCAATCATCTGATTCGGCTCCAGACTTGCCAGAGCAATGGATTGATTTTCGTCGAAAATCAGTCTTTGCACTCCTTGCCTGACAAAGTTGATCTCCTCCGGCGAAGTCTGACTAAGTGCGAGATCGTGAGAAGTAGCCAATAGCAAAAGCGTGAGAAAGAGACAATGCGTGATTTTCATGAGTGCTTAGATACGTAATAAATCCAATGGGTCATGACTGCGCACCTAAATCTCCAGCTGATATTACTTTTTTCATAACAAGGGGTCGTGACCCCTTGGGCAGAATTATCAAAAACAATCTGTATCTCACAAAATTCCAATGGGTCACGACCCATTGGCGCCTAAATCTCCAACTGATTTTACTTTTTTCATAACGAAGGGGTCGTGACCCCTTGGACAGAAATACCAAAAACGACCGGTATCTCACATGGATTATTTTTTCTTGTATTTACTATCCTTCCATCGATTGGTTCCAGATTCACTGTCTGCGATGAGTATTTGAAGTCTTCTTAGTCGAGTGCTTTCTTGCTTTGCAGTCATTACCCACCTTGAGGACAGTTTTCGGTAAGAAGGGGCAAGCGCATAAAAGTATTCCCAGGCTTTCTTGTTTTCCTTGAATCGCTTTTCAAATTGCGGTGACAATTTTACCTCTCCATTTTCAAAGGCATAAATTTTCGACTTGCCTTCTGATCGTAGGGAAAAGCTCTTAAGGCCGGCGGGCTTCATCAGGTTTTGTTGAGATAATTTTTCAACCTTTTTAATATTGACAGCGCTCCAGTTGCTCGACTTTCTACGGGGGGTAAAGCGTATTTGATAACTTTCTTTGTCGATCGAGTGACGGACGCCATCTATCCAACCATAGCAAAGTGCTTGGTCGACGGATTCGGGCCACGTTATGCTTTGTTTCTTGCTACTCACCTTATAGTAGCCAACCAATAGCTCAGTCTCTTTCTTGTGGTTTTTATCTAACCATTTTCTAAAATCATTCGGGGTGCAAAAATAGGTCGGCTTCATCGTATTCTAATTGAGCATTAATGGCCAAGGTCTGTAATTTCTGTATTGCATTTGATTATTCCTTCGTCGCCAACGCAATCTTTAGCCGTTTGTTCAAGTGACCTGGAAGTCTATCGTATAGTCGACTCGTAAAATAGTGTCCGTATTCTTTACCCAGCTTCCCGAGTTTTTCAAGAAAGAATTCAAAATGGCGTGCGTCCATTTGTTCCATGACAAAGTAATGCCCTTCGACACTATCTGAGGTCAATATCTTGGCGATGAGTTCTTGATTGAGATTTCGGATGGTATGCTCCTGTAGCTGGAAATTGATATCGCCATTGGCAATATGCCATAGCGTATAGCAGGTGTAAATGGCTCCCGAAACCATTTCTTTTTCAATATGTTTGAGTGTGGCTCCGCTCATTCCATCTACATCTTGTTTTGCAACTAATTCATCTCTGCGAAGATGCACAAAGGAAGGGGCCTTAGTACGTAAGATCGCCTGCAATTTCTGATAGTCTGAATCTTGAAAGGGGATATGATTCAGTTTTGTAAGTGGTTTCCCTGGGACCAACGCGAAGTCAGAAAAATTACCCAAGAGATCCCAGTAATAGTCAAGTTCTACGTCATAACATTTACCCTCTTTGCAGACGGGAGTGACAATGTGAGCAGCGTACCCAGCGAGGTGACCGGTTGGATCATGGGTT
>CAJQNM010000717.1 GCA_905479665.1 uncultured Saprospiraceae bacterium | reverse complement strand
ACTCGCTAAATGTGCATTATAAGATCCACTTTCAGCGATTAGGTTGATAGATAAGCGCTAAATCTATTATATTTGACATGATTTAGCGAGAATCTATGAATCTGACACCACTTTTAGGCAGAAGCCAAGAAAAGCAAATTTTGGAGAAGGCACTCACTTCCCAGAATGCAGAACTAGTTGCGGTAATCGGTCGTCGCCGAGTTGGAAAAACACTACTGGTACGAACCGTCTACCAAGAGCATCTGATGTTTCAAATGACCGGCATACAAGGTGCTACCAAAAAAGAACAACTCAGGCACTTCTTTCACAAACTCACGGAACAAGCAGGTGAAAAACTGACTGCTACCCCACCCAAGGACTGGCGAAGTGCACTATACCTCCTCGAGAATTACTTAAATCAGCTCGAGGCTAAGACACCCATGGTCATTTTCTTTGACGAAATACCCTGGATTGCGAGCAAGAATTCTGGTTTTCTAGCCGCCTTCGGCAGCTTTTGGAACGACTGGGCCTCCATGCGAAATGTGGTGATTGTGATATGTGGCTCATCTGCATCTTGGATGATCGAACGAGTGGTTCGTCACAAGGGTGGATTACACAATCGAGTCACTAGACTCATAGACCTAAAGCCCTTTACCTTATCAGAAACTGAACGATATCTCAAATCCAGAGAGATCAAGTTGTCACGCTACGAGATCATACTACTCTACATGGTCACAGGTGGAGTGCCTTACTATCTCAGTGGAATAGAACGTGGCCAATCTGCAAATCAAGCCATCAACCAACTTTGTTTTACTCGCAATGGTTTTTTGCAAGGAGAATTTTCGAAACTCTATGCAGCACTCTTCGAACGTCCGGATAACTACGTCGCTGTCGTGAGAGCGCTAGCTGGTGCCTGGAAGGGCTTGCATCGTGACGACATAGCGAAGCACACCAAAATTCCCAATGGTGGAGGACTTACAAAAGTTTTAGGACATCTAGAGACCTGTGGTTTTATCTCCTCTTACCTGTCTTTTGGCCAAAAACGAAAAAATAAACTCTACCGACTTACAGATTCGTATTCCTTATTTTACTTGCAATTTGTAGAAGGCACAGACATCACTCAAGACAATGTTTGGCACAGACTCAGCTCTACCCCAGCTTGGCACAGCTGGTCTGGATATTCTTTTGAAAATCTTTGTCTCTTACATGTGGGGGGCATCAAAAATGCCTTAGGAATATCAGGGATACATTCAGTGCAGTCCAGCTATAGTTTCTCAGGAAATGATCTGTACGATGGTTTGCAAATTGATCTGCTCATTGATCGAGCCGATCACACTATAAGTCTTTGCGAAATCAAATTCTATCGAGATAATTTTGTGATTAATAAGAGCTATTCAGCCTCCCTTCGACGCAGAGTAACTACCTTTGAGGAGATCTCAAGAACAAGAAAAACAGTCCAGCTCGTATTCATATCTGTTTATGGATTGCGCACGAATCAACATAGCCTCGGATTGGTAGATCATGACCTAAACGCTGAATGTCTTTTTACCGCACATCCCTTTTAATTCAAGAATCAAAATAAAATGACCACATTAGATTTTTCCGATACTATCGTCGAGGAATTAATTACGCACCACATCGGCAATAAGTCACTTGAGGAGGAAAACAACCTCTCGCAAGAGATCACAATCGTAGATGACTATGATACCCGGAGATACCTGCTCACTTATTTCTTAGGTTCCTTCAAACCCATCGATTTTCAGCAGTTCACTCATGCTGTCGGCCTCGATCAAAACACCATTTATAGCCTGGTGGACCCCATTTTTGATGATGCAGCGTCATTGATTGCAAACTCCCAGAAAATCGCTGGCCACCTTTTTGAATCCTCCACCCACCCGAAAGTAAAAGCAGGAGAGCTCAATGTGGTCCGTTTCTCAGGAATTCGAATCGACAATCAAACCGTCGATGGCATTGGTATCTATAAATCCGAAAGTCAGGTACCTTTTTTACAAATGGTGCAAAACCCAGATCGCTATCTGATCGACCACGATTTTGGTTTTGACCTGATGAGCATGGACAAAGGCTGCCTAGTGATCAATACCAAGCGATCTGAAGGCTACCGAGTACTCATCATCGACCGTAAAAGCAAAAAACTTGAAGCCCAATACTGGACCAATGATTTTTTACAAATACGACCCACTGGAGATGAGTATAATTTGACTAAAGAATTTTTGCGCATGACCAAAGATTTTGTGCAGTTTGAATTGGGCGAAGAGAAGGGCATGCCCAAAACCGATCAGATTGATTTACTCAATCGCACCGTTGATTACTTTAAAGCCAACGAGACCTTTGAGCCGTCATCTTTTGCCACTGAAGTGTTTCAGAATGCGGCGGTAGTCGAAGATTTTCGCACCTATGAGCAAGAGGCCAGAGACGTGAGCAGCACCCGAGAGTCATTCGGAATATCGCCAGAGGCGGTAAAGAACCAATCCGGAATATTTAAGTCCGTATTAAAACTGGACAAAAATTTTCACATCTACATACATGGCAATCGCGATCTAATTGAACGCGGAATGGATGAAAACGGAAGAAAATATTATAAGATTTTTTATACAGAAGAAAGCTAGTTTTTTAATTGAGAATTGATAGTTGATAATTGACAACGAAAAGTGCATAGTTAAATAGTGACAAGCTGGAATTGCGACGGCTTTGACAATGCCTTCAGGCTAGTATCTCAATGCAAAGTAAACATATATTGATCCTCACAATTAATAAGCACCAACGGGGGAATTTTCAATTTTCCATTCTCAATTTTCAATTAATTAAAACAGTTTTTCCCTCTCCTATCGCAGTTTCAATTCCTTCAATAATTTTCTGTGCAGAAATGGCATCCTGCATCGTAGATAATGGGTC
>CAJQNM010000716.1 GCA_905479665.1 uncultured Saprospiraceae bacterium | reverse complement strand
ATTCTCATTCAGCGTTGCAACGGTCGCATTGTGAATGATCAGATCGGCATGCTCATCCGATCCACAGCTGAAAAAGAGAAATACGACAGCAGCAAGTACGATTTTCGATTTACTCATCTCACACATAGTTAGTTTACTTCCTGAAATCTAGGCACAAAGCTGTGCATATCAGCATTGGCCATATGTTTGTCAAAATGGGCAGGAATAGACTCCTCATAATGCAAACATCCCTTAGATATATATGGAAAAATCTCTGCGTAGGTTTTTGCTTCGTTCCAGGTGATGCGACGGTTTACAAAATGGCGATCGATCAATTCATGCTGTCTCACGCCAGTGGCAGCAAGCAACTCGACAAAATTCTTCATCGTTGCAGCATGAAAATTGGCCACCTTTTGCGTTTTATCGCCGACCGACAGGCCCCCTATCAATTCAGGATCTTGGGTTGCGACTCCAGTGGGGCAGGTGTTGCTATTGCACTCCAATGCCTGAATGCATCCGAGTGCCAGCATCATCGCACGCGCACTCGCACAGAGGTCTGCTCCGAGCGCCTTGGCTTTAAACATATCGAAAGCCGAGATGATTTTTCCGGAAGCAATTATTTTCATTTTATCGCGAATACCAAATCCATAAAGTGCATCATGCACAAAAGCCAAGCCCTCTCGATACGGCATCCCGACCGAATTAGAAAACTCTAACGGCGCAGCTCCAGTGCCTCCTTCGCCGCCATCCACCGATATAAAATCAGGATAGATACCCGTATGATGCATGGCTTTGCAAATGGCCAAAAACTCAGATTTCCAACCTACACAGAGTTTGAATCCGACAGGCTTGCCATTTGACAACTCGCGCAGCTGTTGAATAAACTCCACCAGTCCAAGAGGTGTCGTAAACGCACGATGAAACGGCGGCGAGAGTACATCTATCCCTGACTCAATGGCTCTGATCTTAGCAATTTCGGGAGTGTTTTTGATGGCCGGCAAGATGCCTCCGTGACCAGGCTTGGCCCCTTGCGACAGCTTCAGCTCGATCATCTTGACCCGATCATCATCAACGAGTTCACGAAAAAGGTCAGGGTCGAAATTCCCATCTTGCTTGCGGCAGCCAAAATAACCGGTACCGACCTGAAAAATAATGTCGCCACCAGGTTTCCAATGATAGGGGCTGATTCCTCCCTCGCCAGTATTGTGTGCAAAATCACCCAGCTGGGCTGCACCATTGAGCGCAAGCACCGCATTTTTACTCAGTGACCCAAAACTCATTGCAGAGACATTGAGCAGACTTGTCGAATAGGGTTTGCTGCAAGATTCACCTCCGATTGTGATGCGGGGGTGAGCGGTCAGTTCATGTGCGTCGAGAGCAGCGATGCTATGATTGAGCCACTCGTAGCCCTCTTCGTAGACGTCTAGTTTGGTACCAAAAGGGGTGGTATCGTTGCCTTTTTCCGAGCGACTATAGACCAATGAACGATGGATTCTATTTACCGGTTTTCCATTGGTGTCCGACTCAATGAAGTATTGATAAATCTTAGGCCGGAGCTCTTCCATCAAATGTCGGCCATGTCCCAAGACTGGAAAATTGCGCAAGATCGATTTGCTTTTTTGCAGCATGTCATACACACCGAGCAAAATGACAGGACCCAATATTATGAATACCCACCAAACGGGCGGCCAGAGATACAATCCAATACCTGCTACAAGAATGGTGCTGAGAAGAGCAAAGGCGATAAATTCATTGCGCATGTGCTACAATTATTATGAACTGAAAATTGAGCGCACTCCGAAAAGGTTGCCAAATCAAAAATGGCTCTTTCGGCGATCTTTTCATTTTTCTCAATCCCGCAGTACTGCGGGATACTCAGGCATCACCCAATCTCGTAAAAGTGAAAATCTCATCCAAAATAGACTCATTTTATGAAGATGTCACTTTCCGGAGTGCGCTCGAAATTAGGTAATTCGATAGCGATGTACAAACGCACGAAAAAGCAACAGGAAAGAGAAAAACAAACTGATGCGCCCCAGAAAATCCCCCCATTGAGCATAAAAAGTGATCTCATCATTGAGGTAGATTTCGCCACGGATGCCTCCTTCCACCCCATATTCGGTGGCCTGTGACATATCTCCCCGCTGGTTGATGAAGCAGCACGTACCCATATTGGCGGAACGGGCGATACTCTTGCGCAACTCAATGGCCCGCAACCTAGCAAATGAAGCATGTTGCCGATGTCCAGCTGTGTTATCCCACCAGCCATCATTGGTTATGATAAATATGGCATTGGCACCCCGCCGCACGAAATGAGCCAAATATTCACCAAAAATAGACTCGTAGCAAATGGCAGGGATGATCCTGGCATCATCTGCCGTAAAAAGATTAAATTTTTCCCGCGTGCGATAGCCTTCAAAAGTGCCGCCCAATCGATCGACTAGGGGTTGGAAAAAAAATAAGAGATGCTTAAATGGAAAGATCTCAGCACCTGGCACAAACAGGGATTTATAATATTCCTGAGTTTCCCCTGTGCTTTCCACCTGGATGGCACAATTGTATGCTTCCACAAATAGCGTATCGCCAGACCGCCCGGGAATAATTCGGGTGGTTGGGAGGGATTTCTCTGTGGAATCGGTCAGAAAGCGATAGCCGGCAAGGCCCGTTACCAATCTTATTTCTGGATTTTGACCGAGCAACCTTTGCACTCCATCCGCAAGGGCATGACTTTGAATTTGATCGAGATCAACACGCGAAAAACTCGTTTCCGGAAAAACCACATAGTCCGTTTGAGGAGTAATTAATTCCTGCGAAAGCTGCACAAAGTGATCAGCAACTGCTGCACTGGGTATCTGAAATTTCTCATAGTGTGGCTCATAATTGGGCTGAATGGCGACCACTTCCCTACTTTCTCCCTGATCTGTCTGAGTGCCATAGTCGATGAGCGAAATAATTAGTGGCACCAGCACCACTCCACTTAGCACGATAAGTTGTTTACGTCCATTCTCTATGCGACAAAACCACCAATCATACAGCAAATAGTTTACGCCAAGAATCCAGGCAGTACCTCCAAATACACCAGTAAATGCATACCATTGCACACCCCAATGCATACTGCTAAGCCCATTGCCTAAAGTGAGCCAAGGCCAGTATAACTCCCAACGCATATGGAGAAATTCGAAAGAAATCCAGCATGCTATGAAAGAGATGATGGCGACGCCACGGCCTAATTTTCGATAGGTATATGCATAGGCAAGCATCGGCAATGTCATCAATAGACTATTGACCCCATTGGCAAAAATTCCGGCGGCATAGGCCGTATTGGCTACCCAAAAGGTAGCACCAATATTCCAAATCATAAACGCATGCAAACAGTAGAAAAACCAGCTGCGGCTCTTTTTCTCCGCATGTAGAATGTGCAGCAGAGGTATAAAACCAACAAAGAGTAAAATGGGTAGCGGAAATGGTGGAAATCCGAGTGTGAGTAAGAGACCAGATGCGGTACTCCACGCCAAATGCTTATCCAGCAGAGGATTTTTCTTTCCGTACGAAAAAGCTGCAATAAGCAGCCAGCCACTCAAAAACTGGATCATGGGCCAGTGGCCCCATAGTTCTTGATTGCCCATGCGGACGATCATGGTCGCTGAAGACCACCCAAGTAGAATCAATAAAATTGAGATCCCGATCCAGCGGGCACGCTTCATTTTACACTATCTCCCTGCGTCCATCCCTCAGGAGGACTCACAAATCCGAGATGGCCCTTTTCGTCTTCAGCGAGTAAGACCATGCCCTGAGATTCAATCCCCTTTATTTTCCGAGGTGCGAGATTGGCTACCATCACCACGTCTCTACCGATTATTTCTTCCGCCTGATAACTGTCGGCGATTCCTGACACAACTGTGCGGTGCTCAAAGCCTAAATCCAGCTTGAGTTCCAACAATTTTTTTGTCTTAGGTACTTGACGGGCTTCGACGATCCGTGCGGTGCGCAAGTCTAATTTTTCAAAGTCCTGAAATGCAATTTCTTCCTTTAACCCGTTGCTGAGTGAGCCTTCATCAGACTCAGGTTCTGATGCAGCAGCATGCAACTTGGTCAGCTGTGCCTCGATCGCCTCATCATCAACTTTGCTAAACAATAATTCAGTCTCCCCCAGGAGGTGATCGGGAGAGATGAGATGCTTTCCTTCAGAGAGAAGATCCATAACATCAGTAAATTCATTTGAATCGGTAAAAGGAGCAAGGCCCAAAAACGAACGAACTTTTTGCGCTGATCCAGGCAGGAATGATCGCATGGCAACAGCCAAGGCTGCAACGTATTGGAGGGCAAGATTCATCACCACCCGAACACTGTCGGGATCTTCCTTCACGTTTTTCCAAGGCTCATTGAGCGCCAGGATCTGATTTCCCTTAGTGGATATTTCCATCATAATTTTTAACCCTCCGCGAAAGTCAAACGTCTTGATGCACGTGCGCAATTCATGCAGCTGATCAAAAAGATCAAGCAGCTCAGAATCATGCCAGCTCGGCATGCCGGCTTCGTGAGGTGATATGAGTGATATGGATTCGTCAAAGTCAGGCACCTTACCATCGTAATATTTGCCGGTAAGCACCATGACACGATTTATGAAATTGCCCAAATTATTGACCAGCTCATTATTGTTCGCATCCTGAAAACCCTTCCAGGTAAATTCGCTATCACGCTGCTCTGGCATTATTTTATAACAGTAGTAGCGCAATGCATCTACCCGGTCAGGGAAATCTTCTAAATATTCATGAATCCAGACCGCCCAATTGCGTGAGGTGCTTATTTTACTTCCCTCTAAATTTACAAACTGATTTGCCGGGACATTTACGGGCAGATTGTAGCTGCCTTCCATCTTAAGAATGGTTGGAAAGATCAGGCAGTGAAAGACAATGTTGTCTTTGCCCACAAAATGGATGACTGCTGAATCCGAGTCTTTCCAATACGATTCCCAATCCTTATCGTTGTCTTTGGCCCATTGCTTTGTGGCTGAGATGTAGCCGATGGGTGCATCGAGCCACACGTACATCTTTTTTCCCTTGGCACCTTCGAGTTCCTCTGGCACTGGTATCCCCCAATCGAGATCACGGGTGATTGACCTGGGCATGAGACCTGCATCAAGCCAAGATTTACATTGGCCAACGACATGTTTTTTCCAGAGTGATACATCGTGGTGCTCTTCATCGCCAATCTTTCCCGTCGTAATCCACCGGCGCAGCCACTCTTCGTTTTTATCCAATTGCAAATACCAGTGGCGTGTCTTGCGCTTTATTGGGGTTGAACCACTTAAGGTAGATCGGGGTGAGATGAGATCCGTAGGACTCAGTGTCGAGCCACAATTTTCACACTGGTCACCATAGGCATCTTCATAACTGCATTTGGGACAGGTCCCAATGATGTATCTGTCGGCGAGAAACTGTTCCGCTTCCTCGTCGTAGTACTGTTCAGACTCTTGGACAGAAAAGGCGCCATGCTCATTGAGTGTGCGGAAAAACTCACGCGAGGTCTCGTAGTGAATGGGCTCGGTGGTGCGGTGATAGATATCAAAGGAAATACCCATCCCCTCGAAGGCATCTCGTAACATCGCATGATACTGATCCACAATCTCTTTAGGGCTTCGCTTTTCGCGATATGCCTTCATCGTAATGGCAGCGCCATGCTCATCCGATCCACAAACGTACACGACCTCTTTTCCCGACAAGCGGAGAAATCGCACGAAAGTGTCTGCAGAAAGATAGGCACCGGCCAGATGGCCTACGTGCAGTGGACCATTGGCATACGGCAAGGCCGACGTCACTAAATATCGCTGATAAAGCATTAAGTGGGTATCAAGAGCTTCATATGGAAAATAGCTGAATTCAGAACAAGGCGAAAAGATACGAACATTGAGCCTTATGTTGATATCTTTATACAAACGAAACAAGCTAATTCATCAATCATTTATTCTCATGAAGAAATTACTCTTCTTATACTGCCTCAGTTTCCTCATCCTTCCCTCCTGTAAACATCAGGATGGAGACCACGATCACGACCATGACCATGATCATGGAGAGGTGCATGATTCGGACCACGCACATCATGGCAAAGAGTATTATGAGCATCGAGTGTATGAGATAAATAATGAGGTACAGCAGGAGAAGGTGAAAACATTTATCGCAGAGGCATTGATTCCCGCATATCATCGCCATGGAATTGAGTCCGTCGGTGCTTTCGAAAATATTGATCCTGCTGAGCAGGGTTACGAAGTTCACGTCCTAGTGCCTCTGGAAAAATTTGAAGATTTTGAGCATCTCTACGATAATATTTACAGCGATCAGGCATTTCTCACTGTTGGTGCTGAATATTTAAATTTGAGCGATCCGGAGCAACAAGCTTTTGACCGAATTAATAGCAGTCTTTTGGTCGCCTTCGACAGCATGCCGCAAATGGCTGTTCCTGAAGCAGAAGGAGATGATCATGTTTTTGAATTACGCAGCTATGAGAGCTTTAGCGAACTAAAAGGCCGCAAAAAAGTGTCCATGTTTGACGAAGGTGGTGAAGTCACTATTTTTAGTGATTTAGGATTTAAACCGGTATTTTTTGCCGAGGCACTCACTGGAGATCAGGTGCCTAATTTGGTCTACATGGTCACCTATCCAAAATCATCTGACCGGAAAAGTTACTGGGATAAATTTCAGAATGATCCCCGCTGGGTAGCTATTAAGGACCTTCCTGAATATGCGGAGACAGTGAGCAAGATCCACTCGCATATGCTGAAGCCAATTGCGGGTTCGGACATACGGTAAAGAAAACTAGCCCTTAGAGGGCTTGGAGCCCTAACCCTTAGAGGGCTTGGAGCCCTAACCCTTAGAGGGCTTGG
>CAJQNM010000715.1 GCA_905479665.1 uncultured Saprospiraceae bacterium | reverse complement strand
AATTAAAAATCTACAATCGAGGCATCAGTGGGCACAAAGTGTTTCAGCTGGCTGGTCGGTGGGATATTGATGCATTGGCACTGAAGCCGGATGTGCTCAGCATTCTCATAGGCGTAAATGATTTTTGGCACATGGTCAATGGCAAGTACGATGGGGATGCAACCATCTACGAAAACGATTTTCGCGCTCTACTCCAACGTACAAGAGATGAACTACCTAACGTACAGCTCATTATCGGGGAGCCCTTCGCAGTGAAAGGTGGTACGGCCATTAATGAAAACTGGTCTTCGTTTGGTGAGTATCGTGCGGCCAATAAGAAAGTCGCTGAGGAATTTTCAGCGGCATGGATTCCTTACCACACCGTATTTGCCGAAGCCCTGAAGGAAGCTCCCGCTAAGTTTTGGTGTCCAGATGGCGTGCATCCTTCTATGGCTGGTGCCTATCTCATGAAGGAAGCCTGGATGCGAGCTTTTAGTGGATAAGACATATCAGCTATGCCTGAGCTCCCAGAAGTAAATACTGTTCGTAAGGGATTTCACGATACGGTGCTAAATCTCCGCATCGTCGATGTACAAGTGCATGACGAAAAGATTTTGCGCAATTGCTCTGGAGATGATTTTCAATCCGTTTTGCACGAGCGCTTTTTTCAAGATACCTACCGGCAAGGGAAATATTTTTTTGGTGACCTTGATGATGGCTCTTCGGTTCTTTTTCATTTGGGCATGACGGGAGATATTGCTTATTACAATGATCCAGAAGATGCACCCAAACACGAACGCTTTCAATTTACATTTGAAAATGAACTCAAGCTGGGTTTTAATGACCCTCGAAAATTTGCCCGTATATTATTCTTGCCTGATCGCGATGAATATATCGAGGAAATTAACTTGGGTCCTGACGCATTGATTATTTCTGCAACCGATTTTCGAGAAATATTCAAAGGGCGAAACACTTCGCTGAAAGCAGTACTGCTTAATCAGAAATTAATTTCTGGTTTAGGTAATCTCTACGTTGATGAAATTTGTTACCAGGCCAAGATCCATCCGGGGTCTCGAGCAGGTGCTGTAACGACGCGCAAATCGAATCAGATCTACAAACTCATGAGATCCATTTTGCAGTATGCCGTCGATCAGGATGCCTACTATAAGATATATCCAGATAAGTGGTTTTGGAAATGGCGTGATGAAAAAGCAAAGCCGCCGACGGGAGAAGGAAAAATACGCAAAGCTAAGATCGCCGGGCGGACGACTTATTGGGTCGATGGTGTTCAGAAAATGATAAGCTAACGTTGTATTCATAAATAAATTAGTATTTAAAGTAATTAATGACTTCCATAGAGCACACGAGCATTTCATCGTATTTCACTCAAATGTTCTTATTCACGAGTTTGTTGATTCTCACGGCATGTGGTGAGGCTCCCTTGGTCAGTGGGCATTTAGACGGATCGGCTCCTGCCCATCAGCTGAAAGATCTTTTGGTTACGGGGTTGCTGTCGGGAGGGTATTGTATTGAGTTTTCCGATGGCCAGACCTTTCCGCTGGAAGTAGACGATGAGGGTAAAGCCATTTTTATTCCAACCGCAGACTTGCCAGCCGATGCGCAGTGGGAAGTAAGAGAGTGCCCTGCGAGCGTCAGTCTCACGAGTAAGAATGATGATGGGCTACTGACATTCTCAAATAAAAGCGGTCCGATTTTATCCTTTGTGACGGAGGCTCGACTGCCACACGATACCACTCCCGCATATTATTCCCGTGACGGATTTATCCATCCTTTCTATTCTCCTAGTGGTGTCGAGCTGACCGAAGATTACCCCCGTGGCCATACACACCAACACGGTATTTTTCATGCATGGACCCGCTCTACGATTAAGGGCCAGATGGTCGATTTTTGGAACCAAGCTGCTGAATTAGGTACCATAAAACTGGTTGGGGTAAAAGAATTGCATGGTGGTCCAGTTTCAGCAAGTTTTTCAGCAGACCTGGAATATTTAGCCTATATCGGTTCTGATACCGTTCTGGCTGCACGTGAAAAGTGGTTTGTGAACGTCTATGCTGGAACGCCTAAAATAAACATGATGGAGATTACCATCCAGCAGACACCAGTCATTGATTCGCTTATCTTAAATGAATATCATTATGGTGGGTTTGGTGTGCGAGCCCATGATGCATGGAATATGGAAGGCACAAGCCTGTCGCCATATGATTCACTTGCATTCATCAAAACCTCACTGGGTGATGATCATGCCGAATCCAATCATACACGCCCCACCTGGATATCTATGTGGGGAGAAATAGAAGGGAAGACGGCTGGGCTAACCGTATTTCCGCATCCTAGCAATTTTCGCCATCCACAACCCGTGCGTGTGCACCCCTCCATGCCGTATTTCACCTTTGCACCAATGGTGGCTGGCGAGTTTGTGCTCACCCCTGATCAAGCCTATACTGCACGCTTCTTGCTGATCAGCTACGATGGAGAACCTGATGAAGAACTCATTGAGCAAACTAGAAAATCCTATAAATAAGTCTGCATTTCTAAAATTCGGATTTTATCTCATTAAATACATAATTGAAAAATGAACGTAGATCAAACACTATCCACTCCAGATCTGAAATCTTCGCTTGATCATTTCTGGACTCTTTCGGGACAGAAAATTGTAGCACTCGATGGTCGTCATGATCCCGCTAAGGGAGCGCCAGTATTTACCGAAGCGGGTAAATATACCGCACGAGGGTGGACTGAATGGACCGAAGGCTTTATGTATGGATCTGCTCTGCTGCAGTTTGAAGTCACTGGCGATGAACGATTTTTGCAAATTGGAAGGACGGCGACTCGCGATAAAATGGCTTCGCATCTTACCCACGTTGGTGTGCATGATCATGGATTTAATAATTTAAGCACCTATGGCAACCTCTTGCGCATGATGCAAGAAGGGGTGCTGCCGAATAACGACTGGGAGCGCGAATTCTACACCCTGGCTATAAAAATTTAGGGCGCCGTCCAGGCCGCTCGCTGGTCTGAAGTTCAGGGGGGTGGTTACGTCTATTCATTCAATGGCCCTCACTCACTTTTTATCGATACCATGCGATCGCTACGTATCATGGTAGCGAGCCACGAGCTGGGTCACGAGCTCAAAGGTGAAAATGATCGCTCCATCAGCTTGTTGGAGCGTACGTTGATACATGCCAATACCACAGCTCGAGTGGGCATCTGGTACGGAGAAGGTCGGGACAGTTATGATATCCGAGGGCGAACAGCTCACGAGAGCATTTTTAATCTCAATGATGGCCTATATCGCTGTCCAGGGACACAACAAGGTTATTCAGGTTTTAGCACCTGGACAAGGGGATTGGCCTGGGCCATGTTGGGATATGCGGAGCAGCTGGAGTACCTTAGAGCTCGCAATCCAGAAGTGCCTTCTGAACTGAAAGGCAGCTACAAGACATTTCTCAAAGCAGCAAAGGCAACCTGTGATTTCTATTTAAAGTATATGCCACAGGATGGTATTCCGTATTGGGATACTGGAGCTCCGGGGCTGGCCAAAATGGGAGATTATTTGTCCAAACCAGCCGATCCGTACAATCAGTTTGAACCAGTCGATAGTTCCGCAGCTTGCATCGGTGCTCAGGGGCTATTGCGTCTTGGTAGCTTGCTTGGACGCGATGATGAAGGCAAAGACTATTGGCAAGCGGGACTCACCGTTGCGCAAAGCCTGCTCAAGTCGCCCTATCTTTCAGAGGATCCAGCGCACGAAGGGCTTATTTTGCACGCCATCTACCATCAACCCAATGGCTGGGATTACGTGCAACCGGGCGCCTCTATAGCGTATGGTGAATCGTGTATGTGGGGAGATTACCACGCTCGCGAACTCGCCATCTATTTGAGCCGTCAGATAGATGGAAAGACTGATCATCATTTTTACAACGGCATGCTCAATCTAGCTTAACGAGCGGTACATGAATGACCTAAGTAAACTTTGCATCCATACCATGACCATGAAACCATGGTCGCTGCCAGAAGCCATTGATCATTTCCAAAATCGTGGCATCGGGGGCATCAGCGTATGGCAAAATGCCGTCGAGCCTATGGGGGTCAAAGCAGCGGCAAAGGCCCTGGAAGATAGCGACCTGGAGATCGTTTCGTATGTGCGGGGAGGTTTTTTTCCTGCTGCTGAGGAAGCCGGTAGGCAAAAGAGTATCGAGCATAATAAAGTGATGATTAGTGAGGCCGCAGAGCTGGGTGCTCCTCTGTTGGTGTTGGTCTGTGGTGCAGAGCCCACGGCCAGTAAGGTTGAGAATGAAGAGCAAATCATAGCTGGCATCGAGGCCATTTTGCCTTGGGCGATCGAGCACAATGTCGTGCTTGGTATCGAACCTCTGCACCCCATGTATGCCGACACGAGGAGTGCGATCAATACCCTTCGTCAGGCGACTAGGATAGCACAGCACTTTGGTGAAGCCCCGGTGAAAGTCGTCTTTGATGTCTATCATTTATGGTGGGACCCTAATCTATATGTGGACATCGATGAGGCCTTTGCAGCCGGAAAATTTGCGGCCTATCATATCTGTGATTGGCTAGTACCCACCAACAATATGCTGACGGATAGAGGTATTATGGGAGATGGATGCATCGACCTGCAAAAAATAGACCAGGCCATTCGTAAGCATGAGTATGATGGGTTTGTGGAAGTAGAAATTTTTTCCGAAAAACATTGGGCGGCAGATCAGGAAGAGTATCTTGAAAGAATTATTTCAAATTACCAAGACATTTATCATTCGAGCAAGCACGTATGAAAGAAGTAGGCATAATCATGAACGGTGTCACCGGAAGAATGGGCACCAATCAACACCTCATCCGTTCCCTAAAAGCCATTCGAGATGAGGGAGGAGTAAAATTAAGCAGTGGAGAAACCATCATGCCCCGTATGTGTCTGGTGGGTCGCAATGAAGATAAACTGAAGAAATTATGCGCTGACCATAACGTAGAGAAGTGGAGTACTGATCCAGATGCGATACTCAAAGAGGACGGCTATGAAATTTATTTTGATGCACAAACCACTGGAAGAAGAGTGCCAGCCGTAAAAAAAGCCATCGAGCATGGCAAGCACATCTACATTGAAAAACCACCGGCAACCAATCTGGAAGATGCCATGGAGCTCTATCGCCTTGCCGAAGCCAAGGGAGTCTTGCATGGCGTGGTGCAGGATAAACTCTGGCTGCCCGGTCTCATGCGGGTGAAGGATCTCATCAATCAGGGATTTTTTGGTAAGATCTTGTCCGTGCGGGGTGAATTTGGATACTGGGTTTTTGAGGGTTTTGAACGCACGCCCAATCGCCCTTCATGGAACTATCGCAAAGAGGATGCTGGCGGGATCATTATCGATATGCTCTGTCACTGGAGATATCTGCTTGATGATGTTTTTGGCAAAGTGAAAAGCGTCTCGTGCCTGGGTGCAACTCATCTGCCAAGGCGCGTAGATGAAAATGGCAAAGAATATGCAGCCACTGCAGATGATGCAGCCTATGCCACATTTGAGCTCGAGGACGACATCATTGTGCATATGAATTCATCTTGGACCGTGAGGGTGCGGCGTGATGATTTACTCACCCTCCAAATTGATGGTACCCGAGGCAGTGCCGTGGCAGGATTGCGCGATTGCTTGATCCAATCTTTTGAAGATACTCCGGTGCCCAAGTGGAACCCTGATGTTCAGCAACCGATTAATTTTTATGAGGGATGGACTCCTCATTTGCCTGATAAAGAATATGAAAATGCCTTTAAGGCACAGTGGAAATTATTCCTAAAATACGTGCATGGAGAAGGCGAATTTCCCTGGAACCTCTTGGAAGGTGCCAAGGGTGTCCAGCTGGCTGATTTAGGTATAAAAAGTTGGGAAGAGCGCCGCTGGCTTGACGTCCACGAATTGGTTTAATCTGCACTCTACAGAATAGAAACACGATGTAAAATCGAGGAATGGCAAAAGTGGCGATGATAACTGGAGGCACTCGTGGTATAGGTTTGGGGATCGCCCAAACCTTGGCAAAAGAGGGTTGGCATCTCATCCTAAACGGTATGAGGGGCGAGCAGGCAGTGACCCATGTCATGCAAGAATTAAGGGAAAAACACGACGCCACAGTAAACTACGTGCAGGGGAATATTTCAGATACAAGCGATCGTGATCGCATGGTACAAGAGGCTACAGCAATACACGGGATGATCCATGCGCTGGTAAACAATGCCGGTGTCGCTCCCAGTGCGCGTCTTGATGTGCTGGAGACGACGGAAGAAAGCTACGATCGGGTGATGCAGATTAATTTGAAGGGACCATTTTTTCTTTCTCAAGAAATTGCCAATAAAATGGTCTCTTGGAAGGCGGAAAACCCAGATGATTTATATGCTATCGTGAATATCGGGTCAATTTCTGCCACGATAGCGTCGATAAGCAGGGCAGAGTATTGTATATCCAAGGCCGGAATGGCGATGATGACTGAGCTGTTTGCCATACGACTCGGTGAGAGCAATATTCCAGTCTATGAGATACGCCCGGGCATCATCGAGACGGATATGACCAGTGGGGTAAAAGCCAAGTATGACAAGCTCATCGAGGATGGCCTTACTGTGCAGCGTCGCTGGGGCCAGCCGGAAGATGTAGGGAGAGCCGTGGCTAGCGTACTTCGCGGTGACTTACCATACTCTACTGGTCAAGTGATCATGGTTGATGGAGGGTTGACTTTAAATCGATTATAAAGGAAAAATCATGACGAAAAAAACAATTTGGAAAATCTGTTGCATTACTGTCGTGATCATGGCGATTCTCACATTTACACCGCTGGTCACCCCGGTAGGTAGAACGGGTCCTGAAGTGATGGGGGTACCGTACACAATGTGGGTTGGATTTCTGCAGACTGTCATTCTGGTACTGATCACCTGGGTCGGTACCAAAGTGCATCCTGGATTTAGTGACGAAGAAGCATAATTCATATGGGACGAACACTAGTTATTTTCGGAGCTATTTATTTGGGACTGCTCATCTTTCTATCATACCGCAACCGGTCTTCAAACAGCAGCAGTAAGGACTTTTTTCTGGCGGGATCAAATATCGGCTCATTTCTGGGTTTATTCACTTTTGCTGCAACCCTCTTCAGCACCTTTACCATTCTGGGCATGCCTGACTTTTTTCGGGTGCATGGAGTGGGAGCTTGGATATTTATAGCCGTAAGTGACTTGATCATGGTTTTTGGGATCTTGTGGTTTGGGTATCATTTGCGCACGCGAGTCGACAAAGCATCTTTTATGGGCATGGCTGGCTTTATGGCTGCTGTCTACCGAGCACGCTGGGTAGGCTACATCATGTTTGCCACGGCATTTATTTTTCTCATTCCCTACGTTGCCATACAGATACGGGGAGTAGCGACATTTCTAGACCAGGCTTTTCCTGATTCGGTGCCCCTGTGGGTATGGGCAGTCGGGATGGTCGTCGTGATGCTGGCCTACAGTGAGATCGGAGGCTTAAAAGCCATTATCTACAATGATCTATTGCAAGGAATCGTGCTTATGATCGTCATTTGGATTATCGGCTTTGTGTGTCTTGATCGCATGGATGGGTTGTCCGGTATGTTTGAGAAAGTAGCCACAAAAAATGAAGCCTTACTCTCTGTACCAGGTCCAAAGGGCTTATTTGATTTTCAATTCTTATTCGGTTCCATGGTGGCTATCTGCATGATCCCATTTACGCAGCCACAAGTTTCCTGTCGCTTGGTGATTATGAAAGATCACCGTGCGCTGGGTCGCACTGCAATGGGGCTTGGAGTGTTTGCTATTCTAGTCATTCTGCCGACCATGTTTATTGGTATGTACGGAGCCTTTAATTATGGAGATGCGACAGCTCCGGAGTTTTTGGGCAATGCCCTGATAAAAGATCAGTCTGGACCAGTGGGGGCTTTGGTCCTCATCGGCTTAATTGCCGCAGCGATTTCCACGGCCGATTCGCAAATATTTGCTTTGGGTGGGGAGACCCGCTCACTGCTCTATGGAGAAGATAAAAAGATGATGAAGAAAGCCCGTATGGCTATTGTGGTATTTGCCCTTTTGTCACTTGGCTTTGCATTGATGAGCAGTGACGAATTGGTGTTATTGGCTCGGGCCAGTTTTGCCGGCACGGCTCTGTTGGGGCCACTTGTGTTTTTTGGACTGTTTAAGAAAGATCCATCCCTGTTTAAGCTATTGCCGATTCTCACTGGCGTTAGTGTCCTCATTTTAGTCGGAGCCAACATTGGGCTTTATGCGGCAAAAGTTGGTGGATTGAGATTAGACCTGATCTTGCTGGGCTTGCTCACCATCGTGGCTTTGATTGGTGCAGCAACGACCAAAGGGACGCAGCTCTAGTAACTTTTCAAGCAGAGCTTTTAGGGATCGTCTATTGTGGCTGAAGTTTTGCCATTACGGGGAGATGATCCGACAGATGATGGTTTCCCTCATTTCGCCTAGGATCCATGTGCTGATAGGTATTAATCTTGAAGCCGGATGTAAAGATGTAGTCAATGCGATTGCCCATTTCGCCCTCAGCATCAAATCCAAACCAGGTCCCTGGAGGTCCGTCCAGAATTGAGTCAGAAGTGAGTGGGTCAGTGAGCTTGCGGCTGAGAAATTTAATTCCCTTACTCGCAGGTGGTAGGTTTAGATCACCCATTAATACTACTGGCAATTGAGTCGCATTGAGCTGGGTAATTTTACGGTAGATTAATTTTGCAGCCTTCTTCCTGGCCTTGACGCCTTTGTGATCAAAATGCGTATTAAATACCATAAATTCCACGTTGGTCTCGAGATCCCGTAGACGAGCCCATGTGCAAATTCTCGGTAGTGCAGCATCCCAACCTACTGATACTTTTTCTGGTGTCGTGGATAGCCAGAATGTTTCTGAGTCCAGAACTTGAAATTTTAAATTATTGTAGAATAAGGCGGTATATTCTCCGTTGGCTTTACCGTCATCACGACCTACCCCCACGTAGCTGTGCTCTTTCAGCTGTTCATCTAAATACAATACCTGGTTTTCTACACCCTCCTGAATACCCAGTATGTCGAAATGGGAATTAATTAAGAAATCAATCACTTCTGCTTTGCGCTCGTGCCAATTGTGAATACCGTCTTCCGGATTGTCATAGCGAATGTTGTATGTCATAAAGGTATTCTCCTGGCTCAACAAAATCGTACTTGAGGCACAAAGAGCCACTAGAATAAAAGTTCTTAATCTACTCATCCAGGCAAGATAGATTATTCTTTTGATGACTCAATAAGAATAAAATATTCACCCGTATGTCCTGTTAGATTGACTATAAATTACTCGCAAGCCAGGTTGAGATCGTATTAAATGAAAATAATACTCTATCTTATATCCTGAAATAAACAGTCCACTCATGAAAAGCACAGCCCTTCGTGCTCAGCTAATGCTGTGCATGATCCTCTCATTCTCCTATTGTCTTGCTCAAACCAATCAACTCTCAGGAACCATAGTCGATGAATCTGGCGATGGTTTTCCGGGAGTAAGTATTGTCATAACAGGAACAGGTACAGGTACAGCCACGGATCTAGATGGCAACTTTACCGTAGAATATCCCACTGACAATCCCAATCTTGAGATTAGCGCAATTGGATATATAACTCAATCAATTGCCATTACTTCTGGAATGTCAAACATCCAGATCAGTCTCGTGCCCGATATTGAAAGCTTGGGTGAGGTTATTGTAACTGCACTGGGAGTGCAGCGCAAGACTCGTGATATTGGCTATGCCGTACAGCAACTGGACGGAGGGAGTGTTCAGGAGGCCAAAGAGGTAAACTATTTAAATTCCTTGCAAGGAAAGCTGGCAGGAGTTCAGGTAGGTGGAAATAGCGGCTCCATGGGTGGGTCATCTAAGGTGACCATACGTGGTCAATCTTCGATCTCGGGTGACAACAATGCATTGTTTATTGTCGATGGCGTGCCCCTGGCAAATATGAATCTAAATAGTGTGGGTGTGCGAGGCGGCCAAGGCACCGGTGGCGGTGGATTTGACTGGGGCAATCCAGCGCAATTAATTAATCCCAATGATATCGGGAATATATCTGTACTCAAAGGAGCAGCTGCCACTGCACTTTACGGTAGTCGTGGCCAAAATGGAGTCATCTACATCACGACCAAGTCGGGCAAAGGCAGTGGAGGTCTCTCCGTAAATTATGACGTAAGCTTGCAGTTTGATCAAGTGTCCTATTTGCCAGAATATCAAGATCTCTATGGAGGTGGAGGATCCAGTGAATTTACAAAGCTATATGCCAACGAAAACCCGACGGGCTTTTTGTCTGGTGGCACCTATGATGACGGCGATGGTCTCGGCTCGTACGATTTTATCGTGGACTACGGAGTAGATGAATCCTGGGGTCCACGGTATGAGGGTCAGGAAGTACGACACTATTGGTCTTGGGATCCAGATCGAAACAATCCTGATTTTGGCCAGACTGCCCCCTGGGAAGCACAGCCCAATAATGTGCGTGACTTTTTTGAAACAGGAACCAATCTCACGAACAATCTCTCGCTCTCTAGCAGCAGTGACAAGGGGTCCATTCGGTTTTCTATGGGGCAGACGACACAAAATTTTATTTACCCGAATAGCAAATTGCGAAGGTACTATCTGGGGGTAAATACCACGTATAATTTTACCGATCGACTTACTTTTGGTGGCGGGATAAACTACATTGATGATCGCACGAATGCTCGGCCCGGTACTGGATTTAACGGCAACAACCCGATGCTATTTTATGTGATGTTTGGCCAGCGCCAGATTAGAGATGAAAAGCTCAGCAACTACGCTTATGAGGATGGTACAGAACAAGGCTGGAATAGAAGGGCATGGAATATTCAACGTCCTGCCTTCACCCAGAGTCCTTACTGGAATCAATACAAGAACTTTCCCACGGATCATAATCGCAGGTATTTTGGAAATGCGGGGTTAAACTATAAGCTCGCTGAAGGACTGAGGGCAGACGTGCGTATCTTCTCAGACTTTCTAAATCACCTTGATGAGGAACGCGCGGCCAAAGGCTTTTTTGCCGGACGCTACCGCAAGAGACAACTTACCTATAGTGAAACCAACTACCAGGCTACACTCACCCTCGATCGATCCATATCAAGGGAGTTTTCGCTAAATGCTGTGCTGGGTGGAAACATCTTGAGTATTAATTTAACGCAAGACATTGGTGGTACTTCTGGAGGATTGCAAAGTGAGGATGTCTATGTAGTGCAAAATTCAGTTCTGCCACCAGTAAGTCGCACTAGTTTTCAAGACAAACAAACCAATTCGATGTTTGCTCTAGCCACGATCGATTATCGCAAGTATTTATTTGTCACTGTGACCGGTCGCAATGACTGGGCCTCTACACTTTATCAAACCGGAGATTACTCGTATTTCTATCCATCTATTTCTGGAGCGTTCGTTTTCTCAGATCTGATGGATAGTAAGAAGACGCTGTCTTTTGGCAAGCTCCGCCTTTCATTTGCGCAAGTGGGCAACGATGGTGACCCTTACACCGTTTCCAGGTACTATGACTATGTGCCTTCGTTTGGAAGTTTTCCTCTCCAGGCAACCTCCAATCAATTATTCAATGCAAACTTAAAACCTGAATTGACTTCTGAGTTTGAGGGTGGCGTAGACTTACGATTTCTCAATGATCGTATTTCTACCAGTATCACATATTACAATCGAAGCACCGAAAACCAGATTTGGAATGTACAAATTCCTTCGGAGACAGGATTTAACAATAAAGTCGTAAACGGCGGAAATGTGCGCAACAGCGGTCTGGAACTTACGGTCTCCTTATATCCCGTCCTGCAGGAAAATTTCAGTTGGAAGTCAACCCTCAACTTTTCCAACAATAAGAGCAAGGTGGTTGACCTCAACAGTACCAGTGACGAAGTAGGAGGATTGGACCGTTTCATCATTGGCACGGAACGGAGGACACGTAAAGTATCGATGGTGGCTGAAGTCGGTAAGTCCTTGGGTACCATGCTAGGTACCGATTATGTCTATGACGCCAACGGCAATCCCATGGTGGCCGAAGATGGAATTTATTTGGTGACGCCCACTCCTGTCATTATTGGCGATGTAAATCCAGATTTTATTGGGGGTTGGTCAAATACCCTGACATTTAAGGATATTTATTTTTCTGCCTTGATTGATTTTCAGAAAGGTGGCGATTTCTTTTCGTACACCAATCTATATGGCAATCGATCTGGGATGTTGTTTGAGTCTGCTGCAGACGGTATTCGTGAAAATGGAATTATTGTCCCAGGAAATAAAGAAGGTGGTTCGGCAAACACAACCTCGATTACTGCACGCACCCATTTTAATTCAAATGGAGGTAATCGCATCTCTAAGGCCAACCTGTATGATGGCAGCTATATTTATTTACGTGAGGTGCGAGCCGGCTGGAATGCAGATGAGGCCTTGGTCAATAAGATTGGCCTGACAGCTTTGCGCATTAGTTTGACTGGACGTAATTTATGGATAATTAAGAGCAATGCTCCCAATGTAGATCCAGCAAACATTACCAATTCCAATGGGAATCAACTAGGTTTTGAGGGTGGTGGTCTGCCACCGGTGCGTTCTTTTGGAATCAATCTCAACGTAACAATCTAATCCGAAGATCATGCTTAAGAATAATACAATAAAAAATATATCAGCGATACTCGTCATGGTCGCAGCTGTTGCTTTAGGTGGTTGCGATAAGTTTGAAGAGATTAATACAGATCCTGCCAGGTCGAGCAATACATTGCCCGAATATTTATTGGGCAATGCCCAAAAGGCGGCATCAGACCTGGTCTATGCGAATTATTACAATGCCCGGATCGGCATGGAATTGGCACAGTACTGGACTGGCACAGACAAAACCTCTGAGGCTCGTTATTTATTTTCCAACGATGCCTTTTGGGATGGTCTCTATGCCGGACCCCTGGCGGATCTGCGAGAAATTCAAAATTATTATGATGACAATCCAGGTGAAACCAGTGAGCACATGCTGGCTGTTGCAGAAGTAATGAAGGCATGGCTCTTTCATATTCTCACTGATGTATATGGGGACATTCCCTAT
>CAJQNM010000714.1 GCA_905479665.1 uncultured Saprospiraceae bacterium | reverse complement strand
TGCCAGGGCAAATGAGCTGATGTGCGAAATGTGAGACACGTAAGCGGTGTGGATATCGTGTTCCGCCGAGGCATGATAGACGATGCGCATTTCAAGCGCCCCAAAGAGTGCTTCGACCATCGCCATTGCATCCTCATCACTTTCCTCCCGATCGACGATGACCGTACACTTGGACTGAAAAAGATCTGGCAACGCTGCCTCTGGTCCCGAATATTCAGTTCCAGCCATGGGATGTGTGCCCACAAATCGACCTCTAAGAGCATGCTTACCAGCGGCCTGCATAATGGTTGACTTGGTCGAGCCCACATCCATCACGACTTGGTCGGGACGGATGAGGTCCAGCACCTTCGGCAGAAGGCCTACGATAGCATCTACCGGGACCGCAAGTATGACCAGGTCTGCATCAGTGAGCGCATCAAGACTCGGGCTTGCCTCCTCTACAAGGTTCATTTCTAGGGCTTTGCGGCGATGCTCTTCATCCTTATCGATGCCGATCACCCTTTGACAAAACCCACTGGAACGAAGGCCCAATGCAAGTGAGCCGCCAATCAAGCCAATTCCAATTATTGCAACGGTCATGTCTGCGCTATTGTAGAAACCATGAAGTGCTTTATTCTACGCAAGGATTCGGCCAAGATAGGCTGCGGCGAGCAAAGTGATATTCGCACGTACTTTTTACCTCCAGAACCAAAGATCATACCCGGCGTGATAAAGACACCCGCTTGATCGAGTACATGGTCGCTAAGAGTCTCGCCATCGGGAAAAAGGGATCCAACTTTTGCCCAAACAAACATGCCCACCTGCCGACCGTCCATTTGACATCCAAGCTGCTTGAGGATTTCTTCTGCAAGCACACGGCGTGCCTTATATTCCACATTGAGGGAATCAAACCAAGTCTTTGGCGATCGCAGCGCAGCCACTGCAGCCAGCTGAACAGGCTTGAACATTCCCGAATCCATGTTACTTTTAAAACGCAGCACTTCACTGATGCGATCTTCATTGCCAACCATGGCTCCTACCCGCCAGCCGGCCATATTAAAGGCTTTGCTGAGCGACATCAATTCCACGGCCACTTTCTTACTTCCTGGCACAGAAAGCAAACTGGTAGGCCGGTCATTTAGGATAAATGCATAGGGGTTGTCGTGGCACAGTAGTATTCTATACTCTGTCGCAAAATCAACCAGCTGTTCAAAAAATCCCGGGGGGGCATCCTGGCCAGTGGGCATGTGGGGATAATTGACCCACATAATCTTCACTTTTGATAAGTTCCTTTTAGCCAACTCCTTGAAATCAGGAAGCCAATTGGATTTTAGCTTGTATTCCATCACTGTTGCACCGGCCAAGCGTGCTGCCGCCCGGTAGCTTGGATATCCAGGGTTGGGGACAAGGACTTCATCTCCGTGGTCTAGGTAGGCCATCGAAATGTGCATGATACCCTCTTTCGATCCAATTAGTGGGAGTACTTCCGTCTCAGGATCCAAACCTACCTGAAAATGCCGCTGGTAAAAGTCTGAAAAGGCCGTACGTAACTCTACAATACCGCGATACGATTGATATCCGTGATTGGCCGGATCTGCAGCCGCTCTAGTGAGTTCTTCAATGACTTCCGGCGCAGGGGCAAGGTCGGGGCTCCCGATGCCTAGATTGATGATATCTTCGCCCTCACTGCGACGTTCCGCTATCTCTCTCAATTTTCTCGAGAAATAGTACTCCTGTACTTCACTGATACGATCAGCTACTTTAATCTTCATGATGATCCCCACTTTTGTACTTACCCAAAACTTTTAGGCCGCGTGTAGTGCTACCCAATTGTTGAAAAACCTGTCCAAATGAAGCGACATCATCCAGGAGAAAATCGACAAAGAACAAATACTCCCAGGGGCGCCCCGGAATCGGAGTCGACTGAATTTTAGTCATATTCGCACCCTCATCTGCCAGCGCTTTAAGTGCTCGATAGAGGCTTCCGTTTTCGTGGCTTACTGCAAAAGACACCGACACCTTATTAAAATCTTGTTCGTCTCCCGAATCCATGAAGTGATTCAGAACGATAAATCGGGTATAGTTTTTCTTGTTGGTTTCGATGCTGTCTTGCAGCACTTCAAGCCCATACATTTCAGCAGCCAGGGTGCTTGCAACTCCACCAATATGGGTCCAGTTATTGGCCTGAATATTCCGGGCACTTTCGGCCGTGTCTCTGGTCTCCACCAATTTGATGTGGGGATGACTTTTGAAATAGCGCTTGCTCTGGGCGATCGCCATCGGGTGCGAATGCACCTCTATCAAATCCTCGATTTTGGTCCCTGGCAGGGCGAGCAAGTTCTGCTTGATGCGCAAGTAGATCTCCCCTACAATCTGCAATGAGGAGTGATTTATCAAATAATGATTGCGCAATAAGCCCCCTGAAATCGAGTTTTCGATGGCCATCAGCCCTGTATCTGCTTTTTCCTGACCATCGACAAAAGACACCACATCGTCAAATGTGTCAGCAGGCACAATCTCAATCTCATCCGCATAGAAACGCCTTGCCGCAATTTCATGAAACGCCCCAGGATATCCTTGTATGGCTACTTTCCTCATTGTTCTTAAAATGAAAAATGGGTCCCTTGAGACCCATTTTCTATTATTTTGACAAACATAGTTGAGCCTCTTTTTACGGTTTGTCGTAAAAGAAATAAAAGTAAAACTGCTCGATGTTTGTGTCTTGCGTTACCATCTTACCAATAAAGGTAGGGAATTGAGATGAACTTCGCCAGAATCGGGTCAAAAAAATCAAAGACCGACACAGCCATCAATCTAGATCTCAAAGAGCACTTCTTGCTCAACCCCAGATAAATTTTGCTTGACTTTTCGGGAAAGAGTGCGACGAGAAGAGAAAGATAATAGTAATTATGACAGGAATCCTTAAATTGAAATTTTCAAAAGTTAGAACGATTCAATGACGTACCAGATCTCATCGCTTGAAGACTACAAGCAAACCTACCAACGCAGTATTGATGATCCTGAAGGATTTTGGGCCGATCAAGCGGAAACATTTACCTGGCGGAAAAAGTGGGATTCTGTTCTGGAATGGGATTTTAGGGAGCCAAACATTAAGTGGTTTTCAGGAGCAAAGCTAAACATCACGGAAAACTGTCTAGATCGCCACATTGCCACACGAGGAGATCAGGTGGCTATATTGTGGGAACCCAATAATCCGGCAGACGAGGTGCAGAAATTCACATATCGTGAGTTGCTGGCTGCCGTCTGTAAGTGTGCAAATGCCTTGAAGGCTCTGGGAATTGAGAAAGGAGATCGGGTAGTATTTTACATGCCAATGGTCCCTGAACTCGCTATCGCAGTACTGGCATGTGCTCGCATAGGTGCTGTCCATTCGGTCGTATTCGCAGGTTTCTCAGCACAAGCTCTGGCCGACCGAGTCAATGATGCATCGGCCAAGATGATCATCTGCTCCGACTTCAACAATCGGGGTAGTAAACACATACCCGTTAAGAAAGTGGTCGATGAAGCGATGGCCAAAGGTTGTCCATCTATTGAAAATATCTTGGTACATAAAAACAGCAACGAAGACATTGAGTGGTCTGACAAAGACGTATGGTGGCATGATCAGGTAGCTGGCCAGTCTGAAGAATGTCCAGCTGAGATCATGGATGCGGAAGACTTGCTCTTCATCCTCTATACCTCGGGGTCGACTGGAAAACCCAAGGGGGTGGTGCATACCTGTGGGGGCTATATGGTCTATACCTGCTTCACATTTAAAAATGCATTTCAGTACAAGGATGGAGACATCTACTGGTGCACCGCTGATATCGGCTGGATTACTGGGCACTCCTATATAGTCTATGGCCCCCTTCTTGCGGGTGCAACGTCGGTGATGTTTGAAGGTGTTCCTACATATCCTGATGCAGGTCGATTTTGGGAAATCTGCGAAAAACATCAAGTAAATCAATTCTATACCGCACCCACAGCCATCCGAGCGCTGATGGCCCGCGGCGATGAGTGGCCCAATAAATACGACCTCTCCCCTCTCAAACTACTGGGATCTGTGGGAGAGCCCATCAATGAAGAAGCATGGAACTGGTACAATAAAACGATAGGCAAAGAGAAATCTCCGATTATCGATACATGGTGGCAAACCGAAACCGGTGGCATCATGATTACACCACTACCAGGCATCACGGACGCAAAACCCACCTATGCTTCTTATCCGATGCCAGGGGTACAGCCCGTACTGCTCGATGCTGATGGCAATCTGGTGGAAGGCAACAATGTGGAAGGATTGTTATGCATCAAATTTCCCTGGCCCGCCATGTTACGCACCACCTATGGAGATCATGAGCGATGCCGTCAAACCTATTTTTCTGTCTTTAAGGATATGTACTTTACGGGAGATGGAGCACGACGGGACGAAGAAGGCCGCATCCGTGTCATTGGCCGCGTCGATGATGTGATGAACGTATCAGGTCACCGCATGGGTACTGCCGAGGTAGAAAATGCGATCAATGAGCATGAAAATGTGATCGAGTCTGCTGTCGTAGGATATCCGCATGAAATAAAAGGTCAAGGTATTTATGCCTATGTGATCACCGATGGTTCAAAAGGAGGAGAAGATCTGATCAATGAAATTCGCGCTGTAGTAACCCGAGAAATTGGTCCGATCGCCAAGCCTGATAAAATTCAGGTTGTATCAGGGCTGCCTAAAACTCGCTCTGGCAAGATCATGCGTCGGATCTTACGCAAAATTGCTGCAAAGGATACATCTAATCTTGGAGACGTGTCGACGTTGCTCAATCCCGAAATTGTCGAGGAAATTATTAAAGGGAGTCTTTAGAGAGCTTTGAGCTCTTTAAAGGCTCCCAAACAATGTGCTATAGATGACTTTCGCTGCCACTAAACTACCCTTGGGTGAAGGATGAAATTCATCTGGCCCATAATAACTAAAGTCATTCGTGGCATCGAAATGTGATTTCCATTCTGATCCGACCGGGCACAATAGAGATTGGGTGGAATCTGCAGCCATGGTGTAATTGCGAATCACACCGTTAAACGTATGGTAATATTCCCGCGAAGGCCACACCATAAAGAAAGCCAGCTGCGCGTCATGGTCATCGCAAAGGTCTTTTAGGTAGCTGCCAAATTCGAGCAAAGATTCTCTGCCATAGCGCTGAGACGACGGACCCTGCTGTATAATCACAAACTGAAATTTTTTCGATCTAATCAGCCGTTGTACGATGCCGTCATTCCAATGATCTTCAAGACCATAATTAGGGTTGGCAACTGTCTCAACAGCAATGCTCTTATCATTGGCAATTCCTTCAGCCCTCACCAATTCCGGAAGATCATTGAAATATGTCAGACTATTGCCGATAAACAGCAGATGATAGTCAGCATCCGCTACCGCTACCGGAGGCACCTCCACTGTACTAGTGGGAGTGGAGCTTTTCTGGCAGCATGCTAAAACTACCGAGATAACTATTAGCAAAGAAATTATTAAGTGTCTATGTACGCAGGCTTTCATATCACAGCCTCAAAACGCTTTGCTCAGCCTACTTGCTGCTATGCCTATGCCTCTAAGAGCTCAAAGGCCTATGCCTCTAAGAGCTCAAAGCTCTTAGAGGCATAGCAAAAAAAAAGTGTATGTCAAACAACGGTTCGTTTTTGACATACACTCAGACAGGCTTGATTATCTTTTCTGCGATTTAAGAGAATTGAAGAATTTCAGATTTCCCTTGAACCTCGATATTTTTAGGTATCAATTTATTGTTTCCTCTTCGAGATGAGGACTCTTTATTAAACGAAGTACGAGAAAAGACTATCTCGGCAGTTTGACAGAGCATTTAGATCCTCTGTCATTGAACAGTCTGGCGGAGTATCTTCTAAATTCATTTGTTTAATTTTTCCTTAATGTACTACATTGTAAACGCATTGTCAAGGGGTGTGGGAATATTTTTTTTGAAGATCAAAGCCATTGCTGAAGATGACTCTGTGGCAGCTTGGGCAACTTACTTAGCCAACTCGGCCAAAATCTTGAAAAAATTGTCGCGACAGATTAATTCGGTTTTGATTGGTTCATATGTATCGACAAACACCTTCGAAAAACGAACATACTTCTTTTTCCCATATTTTATTTCAAAGGCCTGGAGACCACCATCAATTTCAAGAATGAGGTCAATTTCTGATCCATAATTAGCCCGCCAAAAATAGGTGTGCGTACTTCA
>CAJQNM010000713.1 GCA_905479665.1 uncultured Saprospiraceae bacterium | reverse complement strand
CTGCCTTACGCAGACTATTGCTTTGGAGGAGGGGCGGCATGTGCACCCTTGATCAAGTATACTCCGTCGAATCCTCAAATAAATAGTCGGATTGCTATTGTAGACTCCGGGGTCAACCAGGGCCACTCGGCTTTTGAAAATGCGCATTGGAAAAATAGTCCTCAACCCGATGATTGTGTCTTGACTGCGTCAGTCGGATATGATTTCAAAAACGATCAAGCTTTGGTCGAGGACAGTCTGGGGCATGGGTCCTGGGTGGCTGGAACGCTAATTGAGGATTTTCCGGAAGAAATTCAGCTGCAATTGATGTCGCTCAAGTTTTTTTCACAGGAATCAGACAATTTGTTGTTTGATGCCATTTGTGCTATGTATTTCGCCTCCGATCATGGGGCTCAGACGGTTGTAACAAGTTGGGGTTTTCGCTCGCAGGAATACCCTTTGCTCCTCAATGATGCGCTAAATCATCTATTGGAAGATGATGTGATGGTTTTTGCTTCCGCTGGCAATTTTGGGCATGATAATGATGGCCCAATCCTGGGCAAATATCCCGCCAATATCGAGTTGGATAATATCATTTCGGTTACGGCCTTTGACGAGGAGAATGGCATCAAACCTGCATATGCCAATTATGGCAGTACAACAGTCGACTTGGCTGCTATCGATCATGTCATTGCCCCATCATCAACTTTGGTTGGCACCTCTCTTGACGATCGTGATAGTGTGGTGGGGACTTCGATTTCGGCACCTCGAGTGGCTCGCACTGCCGCCATCATGAAGGCAGAATTTCCGGTGCTCAATGTGATGGATATTCGGCATTGTCTTCTATCCACCGTAAAAGTCATCCCCGCCCTGGCTGGGCTCGTTGCTACATCAGGTATTTTGAATCACGGTCCAGCTATGGATTGTGCAGCCGATCTGGCCGAAGACTATCTCTGTAGTGGCACAAGTCTGCAGCTCACAGGGACATTGATCAATGATGCCGACTATCAAACATCCTCAACCGCTGTGCTGACAGCTACGGTCGAAACTCCTGTGAGTATAACGGTGCAATCTGCTCAATCCATTCTTCTCGATGCCGATTTTGAGCTGGAGTTGGGAGCTGAAATTGAGTTGAGTATTGCCCAATGCCTGAATAATACGGAGTAGATATTTGGATCAACAAATACACTAATTGCTGTGAGAATCAGGGTCTTAGGGGCCGTATCAAATCGGAAAGTTATTATTTGCCAGCCCCTTAGTCTCGCCATGCGATCAAAATGGCTGGTCTTTTAGATTGATGACATTCTTTTTTCGTAAAAAATGGCGAGAAGCTGTTAACCATATCCGATTTGCCGAGACTGGATACTAAACGAATGAATTAAAAAACTAATCAGATGAAATCAATCTACTTCCTCGCATTCATGACTCTTCTAGCTACACCCTCATTTGCCCAGGAACTGCTGGAAGTTGAAGGCTCAATAAAAATGGATAGCATGCTAAAAATGTGGGATGGCAGCACGGGAGCCACCCACCAAGTTGGAACCCTGCATGCCATTTATCCAGCAAATGCTAGCAGTTCGAATAGCCCGGCCGTAATATTGCGCACAGAGACTTCTCCTATTTCCAGCAACAGCTTTGCCGATATTATCCTGGAGAGCAGTGATCACATTTATTTGAATACCAATACCGAAGAGCGTCTTACGGTTGGCCCAAGTGGGAGAGTAGGCATTGGTACGACCAGTCCTTCGGCATTGCTTCATGTAACTGCCGATGCGGTAATCGGTGGGGGATCACAAGATTACGGAGCAAGCTCAGAACATCTACGGATTAGTGGTCGCAGTGATAATTGGTATGTCGGCGTGCGCAACGAATCGGATCAAAATATATCTGACTTCTTTATTGGAAAATCCGGTGTAGAGGATGGCACTTTTCATATTCAAAATGATGGAGACGTAGGGATCGGCACTACTGCACCGACCACCCGATTGCATGTTCGGGATAGTGGTGGAAATCCCATGCGACTCGAGACAACCTCTGATGATAATTACATGACCTATTTTTCAGATGCCGGATATGTGGGCTATCAGGGTGTGTTTAGCAATGATGTTGACATGGATTTCGGTACAGGGGTCCTCAATTTGGTTGGTAAAGCCCACTTGGTTACACGTGCTATACCACGACTCACTGTAGACGGACTCGGCTTTGTAGGTATTGGGACCACATCGCCAATGGCTAAAATGCACGTGAGCGGAGGGCCAGGGGCTGTCGAATTGCTTTTAGAAGCAGATACCAACAACAGTGGTGAGGCCGATCAGCCCAAAGTGACTTTGAGCCAGGACGGTGGTGCAGTGACTGGAGAATTGGGATACTTTAATGCCACCAATAATCTGAGACTGATCAATCACGCTAGCGGAGCTCGCATTGAGTTACGATCTAATGGTGATATCATAATTGGCAATTAATAAAGGTGCAATGATGCAAACAAAACTACTCAGAGGCATTCTGCTGCTTTCCTCGATTGTCCTCGCAATTCAGCTATCGGCAGCGCCCTGCTCACCTCCGGCCATCGGGAGTTGGATTATTAACGGCAACTGTCAGCTTACCGAAAGTGCGGTGCTACGGGGCAACTTGATTATCCAGAATGATGCAACCCTTACCATCGAATCTGGTGTCCAATTAATTATTGATCTCGATGCGAATCGCATTGAAGTTAGAGATGGATCTCACTTAATCATTAGAAGTACGGGAGGGATTAGAAATTTAATGATTGAAGATACGGACGGTCGTTTCGGGTTTTATCTTAAAGAGGTAAATGGACCAGTCATTTTAGCACTCAATGAGGAAGAATCATTTTACCCAGCCAGCTCGATAAAGGTATTGCAACACGTCTATGCGCTAAGGGAGGTGCAAGCAGGAAACGCCAACTTAGCTACTTCGCTTTTAACGGTCTGTCCAGGTAACAATAACAATTGTACCAACAATCCCAATACCAACGCCAATTGTGGCGCCAATACCATAAGTGAAAATCTCTCAACCGCCCTCAGTCGCATGATGATGAATTCTGACAATGAATCGACCAATGCTGTGCAGGAATTCTTTGGGAGCGGTAATCCTGCTGCTGGAAGAAATTTAATGAACCAAATGGGATATAACATTCTTGGGCTTTCGAATAATACAGCTTTACAGCACAAATTATCTTGTGGAAACATAACCAACGATCCCTTTAATACGTCCACCCTAGAAGACCTTGCTGAGATCTATGAAGAAGTGGTAGAGGACAACAATGTTTTGGCGGGTAGCGCAACGTCCAATTTTTTCAACTTGATGTTGAATGAAAACAATGACAACAATTTGTTGAATGAAATTAATGCAGTGGTGGACGAGGAAAATGCACACCTCCAACTTTCGGCTTCTGATCTTACCGCTTTTAAAGCGGGCATTTCCACAGCGCGAAAACCTGGCGGTGTTACTTGTTGTGTTTCCAATGCCGGATGGGTAGAGCTACCTCATGGAGATGGTACGAGTGACGAAGAATATGTCTTTTCATTGTTCATTGATGACTTCACGGTGAACACAGTGAATATGCTCGAAGTGGCTGCGGAAATGTTGCGTAAACCCATCCGCAATGCGATGAGTACTTGGGTATCTCAATAAATATTTAATTCAGAAAAATTTAATGATCCAAGAAATGGAATTGCAAAGAATAACAAGCAGAGAACTTCAAGTACTGGAGTTGGTGTCAGTCGGACTTAAGGGCCATGAGATCGCGAGTCGATTATTCCTCAGTCCGGAAACGATCTATACCCACAAGAAAAAAATTATGGATAAACTGAAAGCCAAGAATGCGGCCAATCTCATCTATATATCGATGAAAGCGGGGCTGTTGCAAGGTTCCTTACCCAGCCCAGGTTCCATACCTAGCCCAGGTTCCAAACCTGGGTTTGTTCTTCAATCATCCACAGCCTGAAACACCAACTGGCGAAACTTCCACCCTGTGTAGTCGGGCCCATGATCTCTCGTCTGCTTCATCAAAATGCCGATGACTTTCTCTTGTGGATCGGCAAAGTAAGACGTGTTGAAATAGCCACCCCAGTCGAAGGTCCCTTTGCTGCCTAGCCCTCCTTCGGCAACTCCCTTGTCGTTGACGACTCCAAAAGCAAGCCCATAATGTTGTCCTCCCGTCCAGAAGTCGCCGATCTGGTTGCCCATGATCATCCGCACGGTCGTGGGACTTAATATTTGGGTGCCATCGTAACTGCCTTCATTGAGATACATCTGCAAGAATCTGGCGTAGTCTAGTGCAGTCGAAACCAAGCCAGCTCCACCAGCGCCAAAATCACTGTAGCCATTGAGGGGGTAATCTGGATCGTACGACGTGATGGGCTGGGGTATCCACTTCTTGGCATCTGGTCTCAGTACCGATACTAACCGATCTGCCTTTTCTTGAGGAATATGAAATCGGGTGTCCTTCATACCCAAGGGATTAAACAAGCACTCTACCAAGAACTGCTCGAAAGACATGCCAGAGACAATCTCAATAAAGGAGCCCAACACATCCATACCCATGCTATAGAGGAACTCCTCTCCCGGCTCAAAATGAAGAGGCAGGGAGGCGATTCGTCGCACGTTTTCTGCGGTACTTACCTCATCCAAGGCATGAAATTCGGACACACCCGCCCGATCAAAGAGAATTTGATATTCTTCTTTGGGATCAATCTCGCCGTAGCCAACACCTGAGGTATGGGTGAGTAGATGACGAATGGTGATCTCCTTTTCGGTTTTTCGAGACATATAGGAGGTATCAGCATAGCTGTATCGCTCCATTATTTGCGCGTCTTTAAATTCCGGGATCCAGCGAGAGATGGGATCATCAAGCTTGAAGTGGCCTTCCTCCCAGAGCATCATGACTGCTGTGGCGGTGATCGCTTTTGTCTGCGAGGCTATGCGGAAAATTGAGTTTTTAGCCAGAGGTTTCTTGTGCTCATCAGACACCCCAAAAGACTCGTGATAGACGACCTGACCATTTCGGACCACCAAAGCTTCGATTCCTGGCACCAGATTTTCCTCCAGCGCGGATTCGCACATGCGGGTGATGCGGGAGAGCCTATCGGTAGACATACCCGATCTTTCCGTTTTGACCTCTGGCATGATCGGACTGGATTCGGAACTTGCTGCCAACTGACCTACGAGCTGCTTAAACTGCCAAGCAGTCTTGTCTTTATACTGCCCCAAGGTTTGCTTCATCAGCACACCGATGACCTGCTCCTGTGGGTCGGCAAAATACTGGGTATTGAACGCACCGCCCCAGCTGAACGTCCCGGCACTTCCTTTGGCACCATTGACATGTTCACCTCGGTCATTCACGACTTCAAAAGCAAGCCCATAACTGCTGCCCCGGTCCTC
>CAJQNM010000712.1 GCA_905479665.1 uncultured Saprospiraceae bacterium | reverse complement strand
GAAGCTGTTTTTGTCGAGATATCGTGATTTGTTTTCATTTGAGCGCTGCTGTGAGTAAAATAACCCCACAGTAAGGTCTTTGGTAAGGGAATAATCGCCCCGAATATTTGCAGTGACGGTCTTCGTTTTTTCCAAATTGGTGTTTTGCTCGATGATGGCTACTGGATTGTAGTAGTCAAAGAGCACCTGTTGCGAGTACCCATCCCAGCGGTCATTGCCATCCTTTATAGATGAAGTGGGGTTGAAAATAGTTGCGTAGCGGAATGCTTCATCAAAACCGAGATTAGCATCCTCCGTACTTGTAGCAAGATTTGCGGTTACCTTGAGGCGATCATTCAATGCCCTTTGGCTCAAGTTAGCCCTAAAGTTTAAGCGTTGGAAACCTGTCGTACGAGCGATGCCCTGTACGTCCCTAAAGTTGCCCGATAGTCGATAAGTCGTGTTATCGGCTCCTCCACTGAGTGATATGTTGTGGATATGACTTACCCCGGTTTGAGTGATCTCGTCAAACCAAGCGGTGCTGGATCCGAGATCAGTTCCGCCTCCGAAATTCCGATACTCATCTGCATCTAAGACGTCAGTTACATTATCAATGACGTCGAGTGTAAATTGGCCGGTGTATTCAATTCTGGACTGGCCTGCGACTCCTTTTTTGGTGGTTACAAGGATTACCCCAGATGCTCCACGCGTGCCGTAGATGGCAGCAGCAGATCCATCCTTGAGTACGTCGATAGACTCAATGTCTTGCGGCTCTACGCTGTTCAGGTCGCCCCCCAGCACTCCATCAATCACAATGAGTGGTTCGGTACTGGCTCCAACGGTTGATAAACCTCTAAGTCGGATACTGAAGCCCTTGTTGGGATTCGACCCCGGACGGGCAATAACCAAACCACCTACCTTACCTTGTAAGAGCTGTGTGGCATCGTTTACATTACCCTGATTGAAATCGTCCGCATCAACGTGTGCGATAGAACCGGTCACCTCCTTTGATTTTTGAGTACCGTAGCCAGTAACTACGATCTCATCCAACTCAGTACCGGCGCTCATGGAAAAGTCAATGACGCTTTGTCCAGCAATCTCGATCTCTGTTTCAGAGTAACCAGTATAGGAGAACACCAAGATTGTCGCCCCATCTGGAACAGCGATGGAGTAGGTCCCATCAAAATCAGTGATGGTTCCGACAGAAGTCCCCTTTGCCAGGATACTGGCGCCAATTAGTGGTTCTCCGTTGTCTGCATCGGTTATGGTGCCAGTCACATTTGTCTGTGACCAAACGACCTGGGTGCATACAAAAAATAGGCCCACCAGCAGCATTTTGCGCAAGGAAGGCCTCGTATCAGTAGGCTTCATACAGTAAGTTTTTAATATAGTAGTAAAGAGTAAAACACCCTCTGGAATCATCAGGATACCAAAAAGCTCGCATAAGATAACAGTTACAATTAGATTCTAAAGACTTTCTTAACTTAATGTCATGAAGGCGCTACTCGATAGATGGTTGCTGTGCCCACTACGTAAATGGCATAGAATCAAATGTTTACCATGGTCTAAGAGGTTCGATCACTTAGAAAAGTGGGTACGTGTTGTAATATATTTGTAATAGGTCATTTTGAGTCAACTTACAAACTTTCTTACCAATTTGACAAAATAATTCCTCCTGTTAGTACGACTAGAATAGTGGCGATGAAGCGATAGTCGAAATACCATGCTGACGCCGATCTTTCAGTTTTCGTGAGGTCGAGGTAGGTCAGGTTGGTTAGATTTCTAATCGATTCTTCTGATGTCAGAGATACAATCACGAACAAGAGGCCACATACAAGAGTGAGGATGCCTGCCATCACGGTGAAATGCAGCATGATCCAACCATTGACGTGCAATAGTAGGGCAATGAAGCATAGACTGTGCCCAAGGATTAAAGTCGCGTTTGCTGCTCTACCCGTACCACCCCTCCAAAAAGTGGCCGCTAGAAAAACCACGACCACCGGCGGTACCGCATAAGAGAGTATAAGCTGTAGATAGTTGAAGAGTCCGGAGAAGTGCTGAATTTGAGGAGCCCAAAAACCAGCAAGAACCATAATGATCAAGATTGTCTTCCGGCCGTAAGCCACCAGATCTTTATCAGAGAGGGAAGGCCTAGAAGGCTGGATAAAGTCAAGGACGATGAGCGAAGATGATGCATTGAGTGCTGAATCAACACTGGACATGATGGCAGCAAGAAGTCCCGCCAGTGCAAGACCAAGCACCCCCGGAGGGAGCAGCTCCACCAGCATCGTCGGGAAAATGATGTCTGAATCAGAGATGCCGGGAAAAATATTCAGCGCCAAGGCCCCCGGTATGACGATGAGAAAAAGAGTGGTCAATTTTAGCGCACCACCCAAAAGGGTGCCCCAGCGTGCCGCCTCGACGCTCTTGGCACCAAGGATACGCTGAACAACATATTGGTTGGTGCCCCAGTAGTAGAATCCAATGATCGGCAGACCGATCAGTGTACCTACCCAGGGTAGTGTTGAATCACTTGCCGGGCGGATCAGTGAGCGATGATCCGATGGGAGTTGAGCCATTGCTTCGGCCCATGAAAAATTAAACTGACCGAGCGTAGCAAATAGCACGATCGAACTGGCCAGCAGGAGAATGACGGTTTGCAGGACATCGGTGTAAACCACCGCAGCCAAACCACCTGCAGCAGTGTAGATTCCGGAAAATAGAGCGATTAGGTAGCAGCCTTGACTGACACTGATCTCAGGGTAGAAGAGATTTATCGCGAGTGCACCTGCAAATAAACTGCTGGAAATATCAACAAGAAGCGTCAATAGAATGGTTG
>CAJQNM010000711.1 GCA_905479665.1 uncultured Saprospiraceae bacterium | reverse complement strand
TTCTCTTCGATCTCCTTTACTTGATCTAGTAATTCCTTGGCCTGATCGTTTTCTTTTAATATCGGTTTTACCTGGTTCATTTGCTTACGTACTTCACGTATTTTTTTGATGCTTTGATGTGCCTCGGTCACCTTGGCATTCACTCCTTTGATAAAGTCAAATTGGGCCGCAAGGTCTTCGTCACTCGCTTCGGTGCGCGGATCTTTTAAAATGGTGAAGGCTTGTTGTTGGGTGTTGGAGCCTTGTTTTAGTTCTACCTTGTATTGTCCCGGCAAGGCCTGTGGACCTTGCAAGGATCCTGCCCAAAAAATCATTCCGTCAAATTTTTCGGCATCGGGATACCGCATGTCCCATATAAATAAATTTGCTCCCTCCTCGATTTCTAATTTATTTTCTTTTTCATTTTTTGTCGAGTAGGTCTCAATTAATTCATCTGTCGAATTATAAACTGAAATGGATGTCTCAATACTGTCGTCCATCTCAGGCACATTAAAATAGACCATTACTCCAGCTGGATGGTTGGTACCCGCAGTCTTCAGGTCTTTTGCCTGACCACCTCTCATGCGGTACGAATCCTTGGGTTGGTAGAGGTAAAAATCTTGTCCCTTACTTGAGGAGAGCTGATATAGAGGAGTTAAATCGTCGATGACCCAAAGACTTCGTCCTTGGGTGGCCACTACGAGGTTATTGTCTTTTACAGCTAAGTCCGTGACCGGTACGATCGGTAAGTTGAGCTGAAAGCTTTGCCAGCTGGTCCCATCATCGTGAGAAATATACAAACCCGATTCTGTTCCTGCATACAGCAAGCCCGGTTCGTTGAGATCGCAACGTATCACGCGGGTAAAGTGATCATTGGCAATGCCCGAAACGATCTTAGTCCAGGTGGCACCATAATCGGTGGTCTTGTAGAGGTATGGGCGGTAGTCTCCATTTTTATAGGAGGTAGCGGCCAGATAGCAACCACCATCATTGTGTGGATCGGGCTCGATGGAATTGATCATTGTCCATTCCGGGATACCCTTGGGAGTCACGTTGGTCCAGTTTTCACCCCCATCTCGGCTTACGTGGACAAGGCCATCATCAGAACCGACCCAGAGCAGGTCGGCTACTCGGGGAGATTCAGCAGCAGCAAAAATGGTGCAGTAGTATTCGACACTGGTATTGTCCTGGGTGATCGGCCCACCTGAGGTGACCAACTTGGTGGGCTCGTTGCGGGTTAAATCGGGGCTGATGATCTTCCAGCTCGAACCTCCATCTTCACTCACGTGCAAATGATTTGAAGCCGTGTAGAGTCTGGTTCCATCATGTGGTGAGAAGAAAATCGGAAAGTTCCATTGAAAGCGATAGCGCATGCCCTCTGCACCATGCCCCATGGGATTGTCGGGCCACACACTTACGGCCCTGCTTTGCTTGATATCATGGTTAAGTCTTTGTATCACTCCATCGTAACATCCACCATATACGACTTCCTCATTGGTTGGATCAATCGCGATGTGCCCACATTCGCAGCCAGCAGTAGATTCCCAATCAAATTCATCGATTGAGCTCCCATCTGTGCGAGAGGCAATCCTCACGGTGCTGTTGTCCTGCTGTGCAGCATAGATGCGATACGGAAAATGATTATCAGTGGTGACGCGATAAAATTGTGAAGTGGGCTGGTTCAGATAGGTGCTCCAATTTGCTCCTCCATCATAGGAAGTCTGTGCTCCACCATCGTCACCGATGATCATGCGCTGATTGTCTTCGGGAGAGATCCACAAATCATGATGGTCGCCATGAGGCGCATTAAAAGATTCAAACGTTTTGCCCCCATCTTTAGACCGGTGGTAGTTTACATTGAGCACATAGACAATATCCTCGTCTTGGGTGTCGGCATAGATTCGGGTGTAGTACCAGGCCCGCTGTCGTAGAGAGCGACTTTCATTGGTTTTTTTCCAGGTTTCACCACCATCGTCGGAGCGAAATACACCGCCAGTTTTTGATTCAATGATCGCCCACACACGCTCGGAGTTGAGTGGAGATACAGTGACACCAATGATGCCGAGGGTGTCAGTTGGAAGGCCCTCATTGCCGGTTAGTTCAGTCCAATTTTCGCCGCTGTCGGTACTTTTCCAGAGCGCAGACCCCTCACCTCCACTTGAGAGACTGTAGGGAGTGCGCCGTATACGCCAAGTGCTGGCGAACAGTACCCGCGGATTGTTTGGATCGAGTATAAGGTCTACCGCACCTGCATCTTGATTGGCAAAGAGCACCTTGTCCCAAGTCTGGCCGCCATCGACACTCTTATAAACACCTCGCTCCTCGGTAGGCGTATAGAGGTCGCCCATCACTGCGGCATACACGATATTGTGATCTTGCGGATGTATCCGAATGCGTGGGATATGGCGTGAGTTTTTCAAACCCATTTGAGTCCAGGTTTTGCCTGCATCTACACTTTTCCAGATGCCGTATCCGTAAGACACATTGCCCCTTACGGTCTTCTCGCCACCACCGACATAGATGACATTGGGATCAGACTGAGCGACGGCAACAGCCCCAATGGAACCGCCAAAATAGCCGTCTGAAATATTGCCCCAGGTCTCGCCACCGTCCTCGGTTTTCCAAACGCCGCCGCCCGTAGCGCCAAAATAGTAGAGCTGGGGTTTGCCGGGCACACCGGTGACCGTAGCAGATCTACCTCCGCGAAAGGGACCAATGTTGCGATACTCCATGGCATCGTACAATTTCTCATCGTACGTCTGCGCTTCTGAAAGTGATAGGGATAGTGCACTGAGCACAAGGACAGTAAAAAGCTTTCTCATGGTTGATTTTTATCGCCACTCCTTTTGGAGAGGGTGGCAGAAAGGTAGTAAATATTAGAAGTCGCTTTGGTCTGTTCCGTTTATGTATTTGTTGTGATCGTAACCATTCGGTATCGACACCTCCGCACGTCAATTCGAAAGTATTGACATGGTATCAGGTTCCCACGGATCTACGAGGTAACATTGAAGGTGCTATTGGGGTCTTTGGTGCTGGAGCTGAAAAATGGTATCCATTGATCTCCGAGTAAAGAAAGAATGATACTTGCTGGAGTCTGATCTTTGGAATTTGTTTTTTGTAAGATCAATAATGCGGCTGAGTAGTATCTCTAAATCAGAATTCGAATAGGTCGAAGAAAAAAAACGACGACCTTGCAACCAGTGAATCTGAAGATAGAGAAGATCGTAGCAGAAGTGACTGAGTCTACCCTGACGACCTTACTGCAAAATGCACTAGGTGAACAGTCCATAGATACCGAGATAGCCACCGAGCAACTGGGCACGCTGCAACTTCACGTCGATGCATTTCATTTGATCGGCCTCGACCTCCAGCCGAATGTGATTCAGGCCAGGATCTCAGCAAATCTTAAGCTCTCTGGTAAAAAAGTGATTTGTGATGCTGCTTTCAGTACACAGGTGCAACTGAAACCCCAACTGCAACCGGGCAGATTAGAGGTTGAGGTGGAGATAGAGGAGCTACGACTCGATGCCGTTGAGGAAGCCAAATGGCGCTTTCTACCCATTCCAAAATTGGTCTTACGAGCGTTATTGCAAAGGGCGAGGGCACGTCTAGAGGAGGGCCTGGCCACAGTAGCCAATGAGAGTTTAGAAAAGGAGCAGATGACAGGCTTCCTGCAAAAGCTCCTGCTCGAGTCTATTCCAGAAACGGTTGGACTGGAAAAAATGCAGGTTACCTTCCGGGGTTTGACTATTGCGAGTGATCGACTAGAGATGGTCGCAGAAGTCCAGGCCACAATTTTGCAAGAAAAGAGCATCCGTGCGAACATCGAATTTGCCGCCAACGGGAGTGTGTCAGAAAAAATTCG